>DYKD01000172.1 GCA_020722765.1 Brevinema andersonii
TTGATTATACATCAATCTAAGCCCTTGGGGGTAGCCTTTTCATAATATCAGTGAAGACCGTATTAAAGCACTGTAGCGGTCGCATTTATGCGACCTTTGTGCGATAAATCGCACCGCTACTGGTTGTCAGAAATGGCTTTCACTGAATATTTACTTTATTGGCTAAACAGTTATAAAAGGTGTTTGTTGCGTAAGTACCTACAAAAATAAGGAGGAAAAGATGATGAGAAAAAGCGCAGTTGTTTTGGGAATGGTTTTGGTTTGTATTTTCTTTCTTGTGACAGGTCTTAAAGCGCAGGTTATTCTGAAAGAGGATTTTGAGAAGTATAGTGAAGGAGAAACTCAGTTAGATGGCTGGAGAATGGTCGGAGATATTGCTGTAGTCAGGACGGATAGGACAAAAGACTCAAAAAAATCATTACGAATGATGAAGCCTGATATTACGGGTAATGAAATTGTTTGTATTCGGAGAATTGATCTCCCCTTAAAAGAAGAAGTAGGAAAAGGCTATCTAAAGATATCTTTTTATGGAATGATAAAGGACAAGAGAAGGCTCTTCTGTACAATAAGAGGGAATAAAGGACATGATATGGCTAAAGTATATTATAGTGACGCAGGTAGTCTTAACTATTATTGTGGAGATAAAACAAAAGGCTGGCAGGGTTATGTAGTAAGTTCAGTTTCCTATCTCCCTGGGGAATGGGACTTCTTTGAGATGTTTTTTGACATAGGAAAGAAAGTCTTCACCATTTATGCTAATGGAAATCTAATTGTTAAGGATGCCCCATGGGCAGCCGCGGATTCTACGGAGATATCCACTTTTATATTGCATCTGCCTAAGAAAAGTAATACCTGTGCCTATTTTGACGATTTAACTATTGAAACTTCTCCATTCCAAACCTCGGCCGTAGAGGCAAAAAAACCAAAAATCCTATGGGACAGATTCGGTCAATGGACCGCGGAAGATTGGCAAGGTAAAATAAAGAAGGAAGAAGAGCTTGTCTTACAGGGCAAGAACGATCTTGCCTGGGTGAAAGCATACAAACCTGACCCCGGTCTGGATAACTACGGGGGAATAAAAGGGACAAAAGAGAAATATAATCTAAAAGCTACCGGATTCTTCCGGGTTGAGAAGATAAATGACCGTTGGTGGTTTGTTACCCCACAGGGAAATATATTCTACTCCCTGGGAGTGTGTGCCTTCAGGCCTCTTAATGTTGCTATTGTGAAATATAAAGACGGCTCGAAAGGCTATGAAGATGACTTTGAATGGCTGCCGCCAATGGAAGGGAAATATGCTCCTGCCTGGGGGGACCGCTCTTACTACAATTTTATTTACTTTTCATTTGTCACGGCAAACGTTATTCGTAAATATGGTGAGGGTTGGGAAGATAAGTGGTGGGAAGTAAATGGATGCCGTTTGAAAGAATGGGGATTTAACTCTCTTGGTCCATGGTGGAAATACTCTTTTGGACAAGGTGATCAAGTAGACCGCACGCCACGACCTTTCCCCTATGTGTCTTTAGATAGGCCTGTTTTCTACGGCAAACTCACCTACGGCGAAGGTTCTATGAAGAATTGTCAGATATTATACATCCCAAAGAAACTGGGAGCCCCCTCAGATGGAATGCCCGACCCATTCGATCCCGGCTTTTTCCCTGGTATAGACGAATTCGCCAGGAGATGGACCGAACCACATCGCAATAGTCCGGGTCTGCTTGGCTATATATTTTGCAATGAAGACGATTGGGGCGATGATCTGGTCGATAGAATCCTTCTTTTACCTGTAGATTGTGCTTCTAAAAAGGCGTTTGTCTCCTTCCTTAAGGAACGTTATTCGGACGATATCAGTAAATTCAATCAGGCCTGGGGCGAAAAGATAAAGGACTTCGCATATTTAGATGCCCATCCGCAGCAATTAGCCAGAGCAAAGACAGGAGAAGCCCTAAAGGATAAATCCGATTTCCTCCGTCTATTTGCCGATAGATATTTCAAAGGAGTAAAAGAGGCAATAGCCAAATATGACCCTAATCATCTCTTTATGGGAACCGTATTCATGGGTCAGGAAGGGACAACATGTGAGGAAGTTCTTACGGCATTAGGAAGGTATGCGGATGTGATATGTGTAAATCATTACAGCGATGAAATTCCGCCTTCTTTTGAAAAACTGCACGAATGGTCAGGTAAGCCTATTTACAACGCCGAATTTTCTTTCATCACCACACAACGTGGGTTTTCAGCAGATGCTCATAGTTTGAGGCGTAGATTCGCTGTGCTTTCTCAAGAGGACAGAGGCAAAGCTTACCGTAACCGCGTAGAAGAATTCGCTTCCTTACCCTATACAGTCGGCTGTGCTTGGTACCAGTTCTATGACCGTATTCCTGCAGGTGCTACTCCTGGACTAAACTGTGCAGCAAACTGGGGAATTATTGATAGCGCCGACCAGCCGTATGAAGATTGCATTAAAGAGATGAAAAAGACAAATCAAAGGATTTATGGAATCCATAGCGGAGAATTAAAACCGGTAAAATTAAAAGTTAATTTTCAGTAGTATCGCGTTAAGAGCCGAATAATTTCAATTCTTTGTGTTGTGGAAAAATGTCTTTTACCCTGTCCCTAGGGAAAACAACCTTTGTCAATAGATGTTTTATTTTTTCAAACCGTCTGAAAGCCGTTTGTATCAAGGGATTGCGAAAGCCTTGACAAAAGTGTGTGTGGGGGGGTATAATAAGAGTGATAATTAAATAGGCAAGACGTGGTTCACT
>DYKD01000173.1 GCA_020722765.1 Brevinema andersonii
CAGAAGACCGTGCCGAAGTTGAATTGATTGCCAACTCTGGCAAAGACCGCGAAATATTGAAAATCTTGCGCGATGAAACGACTCTTATTTGTCTCATGGTTCGCGTGGCAAATCAAGACGCCCGTGAAGAATGGGAAATCTTCCACGATGAAGAAAAGGAAAAATGAAATGAAAACACTTATCTTTGAAGGCACAATGACCGCTCTTACATCCATCAGTCATATTGGCGCTTCTCACGGCATAAATTCAAAATTGCGCCGCGAGAAAGTAGTCCAGCCTGATGGAAACGTTGAAGAAGTTCCGATTATTTCAGGTAATGCTCTGCGTGGTATTTTGCGAGATAGGGGAATGCTCCACATGCTGAAACAACTCGGCTATGGCGTAAACGATAAAACGGGCGAAGTAAAAGGTTTATCGCTTGCCGCGTTTTACTTTTTGTTCAGCGGCGGGGCATTGACTAAAAGTACGGAGCGCGGTTTAGATGTTGATGAAGCGCGAAGGTGGCGCGAACTGATTCCTCTGGTGGCTGTATTTGGAGGCGCAATGGGAAACCAAATCATGCCAGGCAAACTAAAGTGCGGAAAGGCAATTCCGATTTGCACAGAGACCGCGCATGTTATTCCTGAGCGTTTTCTTGGAAACAAAGTAGAGAGCGTTTGGGAATTGTGTCAGGAAGAAGCTTATACGCGACGCGATGATGAGAAAAATGATAATTTGCGTCAGTTAATTGCGCCAGAAGTGCGCGGACTGCTGGAAGCCGACGCCAGCGCAAAACGCGCAAAGGCTGGAACAAAAGACGATGTGGAAGGCGAGACAGGGCAGAAGCAACAAATGCGCTATTATGTCGAAACCCTTGCCGCAGGAACGCGCTTATTTTGGGAAATCTCACTTGATGATGTCACCGACTTAGAGCGCGAAGCGTTTTTTGTTACCCTTGTGGAATTCTCGCGCTTCCCGTATATCGGCGGGAAAAGCGGCGTTGGCCATGGGAAAGTATCCATCAAGTTTGATAATTGGATTGAGATTGATTCCCGCGTGACTAACGGAAAGGAATTGTCCTTCATAATTGGCAATCTCTATCAAAAACATTTGCAGGAACGCGGCGATGAAATCAGAAAACTTATCAATGAACTCGCGTAACTTTGAACCTTTGCAGATTACAGCCGTTCTTCGGACGGCTGTAATCTCTGACCAATGGCTACCGCTCGATGGAATTCTGTTTTTCCAAAAGACGCGGGAAGATTTGGGAGCGCAGGTAATGACGATGTCAGGCGTTTCCAATCTTGCTGAACCGAAAGGCAAAACGATGAAGGGCGGGGAACTGCCGATAAAAACAGTCAACAGCAAGGAATGGTATTACCGCTGTTCGTGGGCTGTGTGGAGTTCGTATGTTGACGGAAAAGATTATTGGAATAAGCGCTACGATAATGATCTTTCAGACTTCGTAACTTTTAAAGGACGCGGTACGGTCAATAATAAAGAAGGCGCATATAGGGCATATCATCAGCCTGTTTTTTATCGTTCCGCTTTGTGGGTTCGCTGGTTTTGCGTTGGAGACAAAACCGAGATAACCCGTCTACTGTCCACATGTACCAACATTGGAAAGAAGCCCGCGCAGGGTTGGGGTAGGGTGGCGCGTTGGGAAGTTGAATCCATCGGTGACGATTGGTCAATTTGGAAAGACGGAAAACTTATGCGCGGTATTCCTGCTTTCGATAAGTCAACCGACTACGCTGGAAACCTTGCGCTTTATGGAGTGCGTCCGTCTTATTGGGATAGGCGGAATCAAATCATGGTGGTGTTGCCTTGAATAAGACAGAACAAGAAATATATTCGCTTTATTCTCAACTCAAAACGCACAAATGGCAGATTGAAAAATCTTTGCTTGTAATTGAGCGTGGGCTAGAGAAAATGAAATCACCTTATATTTCTATGTCTTTTGGAAAAGACAGTCTAGCGATGTCTCACTTGATATGGTCTTACTATCCAGAAATTCCAATGATGTATGTGAATTGTGGTCAATTTGATGAATGGCCGGATACGCCAAGAGTAAAGAAAAAATTTCTTGCGATGTTTCCACGGGCCGAATTTATTGAACTTACTGCCCCGTCAATTTGGGAGTTTTATAAATCCGTCGGTTTTTATGTTCAGGATGAAGAAATAACCAAAAAAACCAGAAAGGCACAAAGAGAATATGCCAAATCTCTTTGCATGGCTCTCGATGGAGAAGCAAAACGGCGCGGTTTTGATGGGTCTTTTATTGGATTGCGCAGAGAAGAAAGTGATAATCGAAACAGACTTTTTGCCATGCGCGGAAATCTTTATTTTGCAAAGACGCGCAATGAATGGGCTTGTCATCCATTGGAAAAATGGACATCAAGAGATGTATGGGCTTACATTGTAAAAAACAATTTACCCTATAATGAACTTTATGATCTCGCGCCAGAAGGCAGAGAACTTGCCCGCAATGGCGCTATGTTCGGGACGCGCTCCGCACGTTATGGAAGACTTGTCTTTTTGAAAAAGATATATCCTGATTTATTTAATCAGTTTGCATCAGAATTTCCAGAAGTGCGGGCGTATGTGTGAAGCAAAGAGCGCGCCAACGCAGCGCCGCGCCTATGCCTATGATCTGATAAAGATCGTCTAATAATCTCAATTAGCTCATGCCGCAGAAGGAAAAATTCGAGGAAGAAGATGTCATTGATGGAGAGGAAGCATGAATAACTATCGCAG
>DYKD01000174.1 GCA_020722765.1 Brevinema andersonii
TCCAGCATCCCATGCAGTTTCATCCTTCTCATCTTCTCCATCGTAGCTGTGTGATGTCGAGTAGCCATATCTACATCTCCTTGAAATTTGATAATTCCATGTGAGAAGCACCATAGCCCTCACAGAACCGTACTTGCAGATTTCCCGCATACGGCTCTTTATCCATGTTCATAAAACTGCCTCACACATACAAGGCTTATAAAAGTCATGATATATCCTCGGAATCGGTAACGGATGCCTTACAAGGTATTATCCCATCTTTTCCCAATTCATGGTCTTCTTTTGGCTTCTTCGGTTCATCCATTTTCGCAACATCCTTTTCACGGCTTGCTGGAATCTCACAAGTCCTCTATAGTTCTCGCTTACTCCATAATATCGAAAATGTCCCTGAACCTTCATCAGCAGAATTTTCCACCATTCATCTACTGAACAGGCATTTCTGACATCCTTGAACCATTGGTTCAAATTAGTCAGCGCCTTGGCAAACCTTGTTCTTTCTGTCTTGCGTCCGATTTTGTATCCACCTCTTCGGGTTCGCGCGTTGTAATGGGTGAATCCAAGAAAGTTAAACGTCTCTTTTGAACCCGTTCCTCTTCCAAATGGAATTAACCGTGTCTTTTCAGCAGACACTTTCAATCCAAATTTGGCAAGACGTTCCTTGAGCCGTTCCATTATCTTCCGTGCGTCTTCCTCTCTTTCAACACAGATAACAAAATCATCCGCATACCTTACCATTCCTGCATATCCTCCACAATTCTTCTTCATCACTTTCCCGAACCACAGGTCGAGAACATAATGCAGATAGACATTTGCCAGAACAGGTGAGATGTTTCCGCCTTGGGGTGTTCCAACCGCTGTCTCTGTATACTGTCCATTCTCAACAACTCCACTCCGAAGAAATCTCTTCAACATCCTGCTGAATTTCTTGTCCTCGATGCGGTGTTCAATGAATTTCATCATCCATTCATGATTGACGTTGTCGAAGAATTTCTCAATATCAACTTCAACGACCCATTGAACTGGATTTTGAAATATCATGTCTCCCAAAGTCCGAAGTGCCTGATGACAACCTCTTCCTTTTCGGAATCCGAACGAACATTCCTCAAACACTGGCTCAAAAGAGGCTTCCAGAATCTTTGTCATCCCGAGTTGGACTATCTTGTCCTCCGTGGCTGGGATTCCTAAAGGTCTTTTCGTGCCATTCGCTTTTGGAATATATACTCGTTTCACGGGTTGTGGTCGATAGCTCCACGTTTTCATACGGCTTATCAGTCCTCGGATATTGTCCATCAGATTCTTTCCGTATTCATCGAGTCCTACCCCATCCACTCCAACAGCTTTCCCTCGTTTCAGTTCTTCAAAACATTCAACGAGATTCTTTTCCTGTCCAAGAAGATACTGGACATTCCTGACTTTTGCCTCCTTGCTGGATTTGGCATATCCTATTATTCGTGATAGTTCCGTTTCCATTGTCATATCGTCCCTCATAGTGGTTGACCCTGTTTCTCCATCACGTTACACATGAACATTCCTCCCTTCGCTCCACGGTCATTACCCGCTTCTACGCTACTATGCAGAAATCCGACTACTCTCTCAGCACCATCAGATTCTCGCCTTTTCGGTTCGTTTCCGATTCCTGTCTTTGCCACAAGACAGACTGAGAGAGTTCTCCCAAGTTCCCGTTGTTTCCCTTTGACATCATAGCATTGCCTAAGACCCCGGGGAAATAATCTTGCCTCACCTCTTACGGCATAGACCATATTGCCTTCCGATAAATGAAAACCGTCGGCTTTCCCACAATGGAGTGTTTCGGGGCTCAACACATTCACGACTTTCGTCATTACGCTCTAATGCCTCCGTCCAGACAGCTTCATCCGTTTGGTCACCCAAATAGATGTGTCATTCAGTAATACACTGTTGGTTAAACTTTGTGTATATTGGATTCGCACCAACTGGAAACAACGTGTTTTGCTTGGCGCACTCACAAGACCTCCAAGCTATATACGCAGAAGGAGGGGATGGCTTACTAAAAAAAAGGAAATGAGGCTAAAATTAACAATAGTATTGACTCTGCCTAAAAAAAGAGGTATAATTGTGTATATTCAACATTGAGGGCTATATGGAATCAAAATCAGTTCTTCAACAGGCCATGTCTCTTTCACCCATTGATAGGGCTATTCTTATAGAAAATCTACTTCAGAGTTTTAATCCGTCTCCAGATAAAGTCATAGAAACAGCCTGGGCAAATGAAGCTGAAGACCGGATTTCAGCTTACCACGCAGGTAAAATCCCGGCAGATTCGGTTGAAAATGTATTTAAGCGATTGTCACAAAAATGAAGGTATCTGTTCTTGCTATTGCAGAACAAGAAATATCAGACTCGCTTGAATACTACAATAACCAAGCTCCAGGTTTAGGATATGAGTTTGTTGCAGAAGTCAAAATGACCATTGAAAGAATAAAGAACTGTCCAAGTGCGTGGACAACCATTTCAGAAAATGCGAGACGATGTCTACTAAACAAGTTTCCTTTTGCACTTATTTATCAATTACTTCCAGATGAAATTGTGATAGTGGCAGCCATGCATCTAAACAGAAAACCAGAATATTGGAAAGATAGAATTAAACCTTAGTAATCCACAATCATTTTTCCCAACTGTCGGGTCGAATAATCTTTCGACCCGACTAAAAAACAGATGCCATCAAGTGTCTTTCTT
>DYKD01000008.1 GCA_020722765.1 Brevinema andersonii
AGATATTTTTTTATTTGACTTCAAGGTCATTTTACACTAAGTTTGGGACAAGGTCTAAAGATAGGCCTTCTTTCATTCAACGTGCAGTAGAAATATTGAAAAAAACACACCCGACAACAAGATTTGAACTGGTCATTTTTACTTGGCAGAATACAAAATATCATCCTAACGTAGCTGAACAGGAAATCATGGCCAAGATCCTTGAAAAAGAGATCAGAAGGATAATGAACTGGTGAAAAGAAAACTTGTAAAGAACGAAAACCGGACCTGGTTCGGGCTTGACACGGCAGGAACGCTTTTCCCCGCAACACTTTCAAAAAACCAGACCAGCCTCTTCCGTCTTTCCTGTACTTTTTATGAACCCATACAAAAAAGTTCAATGCAGAAAGCGCTTGAACAGATCATCCGGCGCTTCCCCTATTTTCATGTTGAACTCAAACCTGGTTTTTTCTGGTTTTATTTTGAACCAATGCATGAAAAACCAATAGTAGAACCTGATTCCCATTATCCTTGCATGGAATTTCACATCAAAAAAAAGGGGAATCCCCCTTTCAGAGTCCGTGTTTTCAGAAACCGGCTTGCTGTGGAATTTTCCCATTCGATTACTGACGGTTTTGGAGCGCTTACATTCCTGAAAGCTTTGGCTGCAGAATATCTTTCTCTCAGAGGGATCAAGATAAAAAACTGGGCTGATATTTTCCGCAAGGAAGAAAAACCCGAACCAGAAGAGGAAGAAGACGCTTTCCTGCGTTACAGTCCTAAAGACATTCCTTGGCCAACCAGTGCTTCATCAGCCTACCATATCCCTGGTAAAAAGACAATCACAAACAAATATGTCATCACAACAGGCATTATCCCTCTTTTCGTCCTTAAAAAGAAAGCCTCAGAACATGGAGTCACAATCAATGAATATCTGACAGCCCTCATGATCTCATCAATCCAGGACTTGGCTATTGATACAAAAAAATCCGCATGGCCACCTGTAAAACCAATTAGGGTAATGGTTCCTGTCAACCTCAGGATGCTGTTTCCAAGCAAGACCATGAAAAACTTTATCCTCTATGTGATGCCGGAAATCTTTCCTGCTTTGGGACATTATTCCTTTGAAGAGATTTTGAAGAAAACCCATCATTACATGAAAATTGAAATCAACCAGAAAATCCTGAGCCAGCATATTTCCAGAAGCGTCAACGGCAGCAGACATTACATTTTCCGCGTGCTTCCTCTTCATGTCAAAAACCTCCTGCTTTCCTGGATTTCCTGGTTCTTTGGTGAACGGACATATACGACTTCTGTATCCAACCTGGGGCTTGTCACTATGCCGAAAAAATTCGAGAATGCGATAGAACGGTTCGAATTCTATCCTCCTCCAAACGACAGGACAAAAATAAATGTTTCCATGATCAGTTACAAGAAAGAAACATTCATAAGTTTTGGAAGCCTTCTTGCACACCGCAATCTTGAAAGGTATTTCTTTACAACTCTTGTGAAAGCTGGAATCCATGTGAAGATAGAAACAAACGAAAACGGAGAGTAACCCTATGACCTATTGTTCAAAATGCGGAGTTGAGCTTGATTCCTCCTTGTCGCAGTGCCCTCTTTGTTCCCTTCCTGTGCCAAAAAAACTCCGTCAAAAAGGGAAAGCATCCTTCCCTGTTAAGACTACAGAAATCGAATCAAACCATGCACATCACTATTCTCCAAGACGCAAACTTGCAATCTCTGCTGTCTTAGTGACAATCCTGTTCCTTATTCCTACGCTCATCCTGTTAGCGACTGCCAATTATAACCAGAAAAACCTGAATTGGGCGCTTTACCCATTGCTCATGCTTACAACATCATGGTCATATATTCTCATTATGATCGTTTTTTTTAACAGGAAAATCCTGGCTTTCGCTACCTATCTCATACTGACACCTTTAGTACTCTTCCTAGTCGACAAGACAGATGCAACAGCGGAATGGTTTTTTACTTATGGAATTCCTATCATCGCATCCTTCTATTCACTTCTCCTACTGTCAGGCCTGATCATACACAGATTCCTTAAAAGACCTCTTCATATCACAGCAACCATCCTGATAGCCATCTCAATATTCCTAGTCCTGCTTGAGATGATTGTCAACTTCAATGTGTTCAAAATATTTATTTTAAGATGGTCCCTCATCTGTATAGCCGCTCTTGTCCCAGTATCCATCTTTCTCATCAGCATCTCTTTTCTTTTGAAACGCCCCGCCGACTTGAAGAAAATTTTCAGGTTTTAAAGACCAGTCCCTTCTGTCCTTTGTCCACAAATACCTTTGAATTTTCTTTGACTGTCCCGTTCAATATCTCCACAGATATCCTGTTCAGGACTTCCCTCTCTATTGTCCTCTTCAAAGGACGTGCACCAAACTGCGGATCAAAGCCTTCCTCCCCTAAAAAATCAAGAGCCTTGTCGGAAATTTCAAAATCGATGTTTTTAGCTTTCAAAAGATTCCGCACATGATGGAGTTGAAGGCTGACGATCTTCCTGATCTCTTTCTCTCCAAGCCTATTAAAGACAACAATTTCGTCTACCCTGTTAAGGAATTCAGGTCTGAAATTTTGCTTCAACTCGAGCGAGACCTTTTCCTGCAATTCTTCAGGCTTCAAATCCTGCAACATGAGATGGCCACCTATGTTGGATGTCATAATCAGGATAGTATTCTTGAAATTCACAAGTCTGCCTTTGCTGTCCGTGAGCCTGCCATCATCCATGACTTGAAGGAGTATGTTGAACACATCAGGATGAGCTTTCTCAATCTCATCAAAAAGCACTACTGAATATGGTTTTCTTCGCACTAATTCAGTCAGTTTCCCACCCTCGTCATAACCGACATATCCAGGAGGTGCTCCTATCAGTTTTGATACAGAATGCTTTTCCATGAACTCGGACATGTCAATACGGACCATCATGTCACGGTCGTCAAAAAGGAATTCCGCCAAAGACTTGGCAAGTTCCGTCTTTCCGACTCCTGTAGGACCAAGAAATATAAAAGTACCGATAGGCCTGTTCGGATCCTGCAGGCCAGCCTTACTTCTTCGTATCGCATTTCCCACGGCTTCAATGGCGCTATCCTGTCCGACAACACTCTCCTTCAACTTTTCTTCCACATGGAGGTATTTCTGTATTTCACTTTCCATCATCTTGGACACAGGGATATTCGTCCAGCGCGAGACGATTTCAGCTATGGCCTCATCATCAATCTCTTCCTTGATCAGAAGCTGCTGTGATTTCTGTAATTCCTTGAGTGCAGCGCTCAGTTCTTCCATTTTCTTATCAAGCCTGGGTCTCTTGTCATACCTGATTTCAGCAACTGCAGTCAAGTCACCTTTGCGCTCAAGCTGCTGTTCCTGCACCACAAGGCTGTCAATGTCCTCTTTTGCCTTCCTCATTCCAAGTATGATTTTCTTCTGGCTCTCAAGCTGTGCACGCATGCGCGTGGAAGTCTCTTTCAGTTCAGCAAGCTCACGTTCAATTTCAGAAAGCTTCTCTCCACCAAAACCTGCACGCTTCTCCTTCTTCAAAGCTTCACGTTCTATTTCCAGTTGTGTGATTCTTCTGGAAACCTGGTCAAGCTCTTCAGGCATACTGTCAATCTCAATACGTAATTTTGATGCGGCCTCGTCAAGCAAGTCAATGGCTTTGTCTGGAAGAAACCTGTCTGTTATGTAACGGTGGGAAAGCGTCGCTGCTGCGATGATCGCAGAATCCAAAATCTTGATGCCATGGAAGACCTCATACTTATCCTTCAACCCGCGTAGGATTGTAATCGTATCTTCAACAGAAGGCTCATCAGTGTACACAGGCTGGAATCTTCGCTCCAACGCCTTGTCCTTTTCAATATACTTCTGATACTCATTAAGTGTTGTGGCTCCAATGCACCTCAGCTCTCCTCTCGCAAGAGAAGGCTTTAACATGTTGGATGCGTCAACAGCACCTTCTGTGGCGCCAGCTCCTACGATCGTGTGGAGCTCATCAATGAACAGGATAATCTCTCCCTTTGAATCAGTTACTTCTTTCAGTACGGCTTTCAAACGATCCTCGAATTCACCCCTATATTTTGCACCTGCAATAAGCCTTCCCATATCAAGTGCGACAATTCTCTTGTTTCGTAACGCATCTGGAACATCATGATTGACAACACGGAGAGCCAGACCTTCAACAATAGCTGTTTTTCCTACTCCCGGTTCCCCTATCAGTACAGGATTATTCTTTGTCCTTCTGGAAAGGACCTGAATCACACGCCTAATCTCTTCATCCCGTCCAATGACAGGATCAAGCTTTCCACGTGACGCACGTTCAGTAAGATCAACTGTATATTTATCCAAGACCTGTGTTTTTGCTTCTGGATCCTGGTCTGTAACCCTCTGGCTCCCCCTTATCTTTGCAAGAGCCTGCAAAATCAAATCATGAGTGATGCCGTTTTTCTTGAGCAGGTCTGCAACACCTGTCTTTGATTTCGCAAAAGCGAGAAGAATATGTTCTACACTGAGGAAGTCATCCTTCAATGCTTCCTGCTCTTTTCCAGCAACTCGCAAGAGCTCAGCCAGGCTATTTGACATGGTTACATTGTTGATTCCTACATCCGTATAGGCTTTCGGAAGTTTAGAAATCACAGTTCCAATCTCAGACTGAAGCATTTGGACGCTCACACCGATTTGGTTGAAAAGCGCACCTGCAACAGTCTCCTGGTCATCAAGAATCACCTGAAAAAGATGTTCAGGCAACATCTCCTGGTGATTATTCTCAATAGCCAGTTGGGAAGCGTTCTGCAAAGCTTCCTGGACTTTTATTGTTAACTTATTCGGGTTCATAGACATCTCCTTATTTCACAAGACATGTCATTAAAGACATTTCTCATTCAACGGATATTAATGTAATTCCTCGAAACCTTATTGTCAATGACCTGTATTACATAGACCATTTTTCTATATTCCAGTCAGCATGGAAAGCATTCCTTCATTTCATTCCGGTTGTTGAGCGAAGTAGTCCCATTTCTCCAAACTTGCCAAAACCTGTTTTCCTCATTATTCTTGAATTTCCAGATAACATTGAAATCGACCAAATATGTCTGATCCATCATCCTTAAAAGGAGCCAGCCTTTTTATGAAAAAAACAACCCTGCTTTTACTAGTCCTTCTTCCTGTTCTCATCCATGCATCCAAAGAAATCAGGTTTCCTGAACCATTCCCACTCACAGATACAGGATGGAAAAACCCGTGGTCTGCGACACAAGATGTAAACAGCATCACATTGAAACTGACGCATAAAAACAATGTCTCCTACAAATATTCCACACTCTCCTACACAATAAAAAACATTTCAACTCCGCTGACAGCAGAGAAAGAGTTTTCCAGCGATGGCATTGTGAAAGTAAGAATCACTGGCAAAACCAACGGTCTCCCTCTTTTTCTTGTTGAAGGGAAAATCAAGACTGTCGTTCCGGAATTCATGCAGCAAGAGACTTATGCACTCACACCTCAGAATAAAATCAGACATTTCAGGTCCGGACGTCTTACTGTCAAGGTAGGTCCTCTCAAATTCGATTTCATCTTCAAAAACAGAGAACGTTCAGATGAATATCCAGCAGCACCTATACGTCTGGGACATACCTGGCGTAATTATGAAAAAACAGGATATACGGACAGCAAAGGGAAGGGAATCTCCCTCACAGTCATAAGCAATTACAGGACTCTTGTCTCTGTTTCCACAGAAGGGAAAAAACGGACAGCCTTCATTCTCATCCAATCGAAAACACATGACTATTCCACTATTGCAGGGGGACCGCCCAGAAAAAACAAGGATCCAAACAGATATTCGATCTCATTAGGTTGGACGCTTTTTGACATTGACGATGGCGCTATCATAAAAACAGTCATCAACAAGATCCCTGTTGAGAAAACTGATTATGACTCGTTCAAACCATCAACACCGGACAACATAAGATTGTTTGATGGACTTCTAAAAAAAGCGACTGCAGGAGAAGACCCGATTTTCATTTCACAGGACATCGTAACCCAAACATACATCCAATAGCTTAATTCAAAAATTCATCTCCTTGTTCTAATCCTTCACGCCCCCTTGACAAAAAAATCAAGTGACATTAAATTCTGATCATAAAATAAAACATCAAGGAGGTACATGATATGAATATCGTAAGGTTCGACCCGTTCCAGGAAATCGAGGCTCTTCAGAATGATCTTGGAAGGCTTTTTAACGTGATGTCCGCTGCAAGAGGGACTAGGAAACAGGAGGCCACTCTTTGGAACCCGTATGTGGACATTTCCGAAACAAAAGACGCCTACAAGATCAAAGTTGACATGCCAGGGATTCCAAAGGATCAGATTGAGGTACAGGTAACAGGAAACGTACTCACATTAAAAGGCGAGAAAAAACCGGAGATGGAACAGAAAGACGAAACTTTTTTCAGAAGAGAAAGAGTCTTTGGATCTTTCTTAAGGGAGATTGCCCTGCCGCAAAATGTCGATGCTGAAAAGATCAAGGCCACAAGCATAAATGGAGTACTCACTGTTGAACTGCCTAAATCTGAGAAATCAAAACAGAAACTGATCAAAGTTGAATAACCTGCACTTCTCCTGTCCCCTTTCCCAAACAGTAAAATACTCACTTTTTAGGTAAGGGGACAGGAGATTTTCCACTTCCAAATCCAAAACACTTCTTCTATCCTTCTATCGTAAAATCTCTTTTCCTTCAAAATATATAACCATTCTTCAACACTAATATTTTGACGAAGCAGCTGAAAACCGTTATCTTAAATTTCGATTTAAAAAAATTCTTGTAGGAGACTCTCCATGTTCATGACCATACTCGGCGTCATTTATAGTATCATAGGACTAGGCATCCTCATATTCATCCATGAACTTGGACATTTCCTTGCTGCCAAGGCAAACGGAATACGTGTGGATACCTTTTCTCTTGGTTTTGGAAAACCGCTATTCAGCTTCAAACGTGGAGATACAAGCTACCAAATCGCAGCATTCCCTCTTGGCGGATTCTGCAAAATGGCAGGCGAAGAGCTCAAAGACGGCACCACAGGAGCTCCGTATGAATTCTATTCCAAACCACCTCAGGCTAGACTTACTGTTGTCTTAGCTGGCCCTTTCTTTAACTATCTCTTCGGCATCCTACTCTTTGCAGTTCTTTTCCTTTTTCCTCAACAGAACGAAACATTCACAAACAAGATCGATGTGATGAAAACATTGGAGATCAACAACCAAACAAACCTAAGCCCTGCCTTTGTTGCTGGTCTCAAACCGGGTGACATCATCACAGAAGTCAACGGGAAAAAAATAAGCAACTGGAACGACATCCGGACTTATATCATGAAAAATTTCGATGAGGACAAGAAAATCGTCGTACAACGTGGTGCTAACAATCTTGAAATCATGATTAAACCCGTACTGGAACGGAATACCGGGTTGGCCATGATCGGCATAAATCCTTATACTGAACCACGTATCAGCGAAGTCAAAGCAGACTCCCCTGCGGACAAAGCTGGTCTCATCAAAAACGACCTGATTGTACAAGTGGATGGAATCCGCGTCAATTCGGCCAATGCCGTTTCAGACGCCATAAAACAGAGCAAGAACAGGAGATTCAACATCCATGTAAAACGCGGCCAGATCGAACTAAAAAAACAGATTGTCTTTGGTGCAAATGAGGAAAAAATGTTGGGAGTCCAATTCAAACCTGAAACAATCATCGTAAAAGAACCTGCCAACAATCCATTCAAAGCTGTAGCGCTTGGTTTCAACAAAGCCAATACTGTCATAGGTCAGACAATCATGGGTTTGAAAGTCCTGATACAGGGAAAATTGAATGCAAAAGAAAGCGTAGGTGGACCCGTAAAAATCCTGTATTTTTCCACTCTGATAGCAAAACATGGCGGAGTGATTGCTTTCCTCTCATTCATTGCCATGCTCAGTGTCCTTCTCGGTTTTTTCAACCTTCTTCCCATTCCACCAATTGATGGAAGTTTCGCACTTGTTTTCATATATGAATGGATTTCCGGGAAAAAGCTGAACATGAAAGCGATCGAAGTCGTTCAAACCATAGGATTTTTCATACTCATAGCACTGATGGTTATCATCGTTTTCAACGACATCCTGTTCATTGGCAAAAACGCATTCTAAAGGAAATCTGATTCGCTTCCAGAACAAGTTGAACGAATCAGCCGGTCGAAACATGAAAATCATAGAAAAAAGGGAATGAAAAGATGCTCTCTTATCCAAGAAACGACATCATCAAGTCCCTCAGCACACAGGAAATACCATTCCCTTTCGAAATCTTTCCAACAAAAGAAAATGTCCCTACCATACGTGTTGAATTTGAAGGACGTAAGGTTTTTCTTCATAGCAGGTTCAAACCGCTGGAAGAAACTGAAAAACTGACATCACAGTGCGATCCCAACAGTTCTGTCATCATCTGTGGCGGGTTCGGATTAGGGTATCTCCCTGCATCGCTCCTTGCCCGATCTCCCAAAGCAGTTGTCATTGTCCTTGAAAAAGAACCAGGCATTATCCGTTGCGCCTTGGAAAACAATCCTGAAGCAGAAACGATTCTTAGAAACGAGAGATTCTTTCTCTTGACAGAACCGCAGGATGTCATCACCCTTCTCCAATCCGGTATTTCAACAAAATCAGCATCCTATTATTTCCACAGACCATCAGTGGAACTCTTCCCCAGTTTCTATTCTGATTTCCGGACCCTGCTCCTCACATTCCTTCAGAAAAAAAATATCAACATAGCCACACTGTCCCGCTTTGAAAAGATTTGGGCACGCAACATCACCAAAAACATCAACTGCATACTCAACGATGGTGGCGTTTCCGAATTCGCAGGTATCCTGAAAGGCGCTCCTGCTGTGCTTGTTTGCGCAGGACCTTCCCTGGATAAACATATCGAAACTCTCAGGAAACTGAAGGAAACATGCCTCATCTGTGCTGTTGATTCAGCAGTCTACAGGATCTTACGTTCAGACATCATGCCTGACATCATCTTTACTGTCGATCCCCAGCTCCTCAATTTCTATTTTTTTTTCCTGACAAGAAAATTCAAAGTCACGTCACGGCTTGTCTATGAACCGTCCACATATTTCAGGATACCCAACGGGTTTTCTGGAAAACGGCATTCCTTCGATTCCATCTTCCCCCTGATACAATGGGTTGCCAGCACCACTTCTCCAAAAGGAGAACTTGACATGGGTGGATCAGTTTCCACGTCTGCTTTTGACCTCCTTTACAGGATGGGAGCTGGAACCATTACCCTCATCGGTCAGGACATGGCTTTTTCATACAACAAGACTCACGCTTCAGGCTCCCTCGTCGAATACGTACTTCTCAAACGGAATACACGAACAAAAAACCTTGAATCTCTATCCAACAGGTTAACTGGTTCCAATGTCATAGTAAAAATCAAAAGCAACTCAGGAAAAATGGTGAATTCAGACAGAAGACTTCTGCTCTTTTACTGGTGGTTTGAGAACAAAGTGAAAAAATTATCTGCCTGCAAAGTCTTCACCATTTCCGAAGAAGCATCAGCAATCAAAGGAATCGACTATCTCCAGGCTGATGAGCTTGAACGCATGATTGATTCCTCTCCCATTAAATTCGACAGGAAAACCCTGAACCTTCCGGATCCCGCAACCCCTGATCTTGGAAAATTCCGAAATGAAACTGAAAAAACAGCCCAATCATTAAGAGACCTCATCCACAAGATGAATGAAGCCGTGGATCTGGCAGAAAAAGCATACAGAGCCATAAAGACAGCAAACCTCTCTGTACTACCAAAATATGTCAGAGGGATGGATGCGATTGACAAGTATATACGCGAACGCCAGCAGGAAAACCGGCTGATCGGCATTACCATGCAACGTGTGATACATTCCATCATAGAAGATTATGAGGATTACCTTTCTGCAGAGGAAAAGCAGAACAAGGATCTTGCTGCCATCAGAAAATCACTTCTCATGTATACGGAAATGAAAAAAAGTGCTGAATATAACCTGGGCTTGTTTGAAGGACTGAAAAAAAGCATAACAGTACAAAACCAGTGATCCCACAGACAGAAATATCCACTTTCTGAACTTTTCTGTAGAAAGAAAAAAGAAGGAGCATCCATAATGAAACAGAATAAGAATGAACTTAAAAAACTGATCTGTGAAATTGGCCGTAGATGCTGGACACGCGGTTATGTAGCTGCCAATGATGGCAATATTTCCATCCGGATGGATGATGAAACTATCCTTGCCACTCCTACTGGTGTCAGCAAAGGGTTCATGACACCTGACATGATTGTGACATTGGACAAAGAGCATAATCAGCGTTCCCCTGTAAAAAACTGGAAAGTCTCAAGTGAAATAGCAATGCACTATGAAGCGTACAGGCAAAGGCCGGACATAAAAGCAGTCGTTCATATGCACCCGCCTTACGCTACAAGCTTTGCTGTTACAGGGATTGAACTGGATCATTATATCATGACAGAGGCTGTTGTCACATTAGGACCAGTAGGTATTGCACCTTTTGCCACTCCCTCAACACAGGAAGTTCCTGACTCCATCAAGGAATTAATAAAAAGATCCGATGCGCTCCTTTTGGCTAACCATGGAGCACTTACCGTGGGGGCAGACCTCCTTTCAGCTTATGAACGAATGGAAACACTGGAACATTATGCCCATATCTTGTCACTATCCTTTCATTTAGGAACACCTGTCCATTTTTCAGATGAACAAATATCAAAACTACTTGAAATGAAACAAAAAATGCATGTTCCAGGTAAAATTGACATGGATAGGAAGCCCAAAGGATCCCAAAATAATCCTTTCCTGGAAAACATCCTAAAACACCAGGATAAATAATCAGGATAATAATACAGAAAAAATTGTTTTTTTTCATATTCAAATATATTTTATAAATAGATGCCGAAAATGGGCAGGTTTATTTGGACAACAAATAGGTATGGGGTATTGTGGAGATCTTACAAGACAGGAGACTCCTCAATGCCAGGATTGGAAGAAGAGCTTTCGCAAAATAGTATTGTTATCCCGTTGCTTCTTGAAATAATGGAAAAAAAAGACATTGACACTCTCAACCATTCTTCACGCGTTCAAGGAATCATAAACCAATTTATTCCTATCCTTATTGAAAAAAACATAATCACTGAAGCCGAAACTCCGGACTTATGGACTGCCTCCATACTTCATGACATTGGAAAATTATTTGTCCAAAATGAAATTCTCTGTAGCGCCAACAGGTTGAGCGACAAGGAATATGACCATATCAAAAACCATCCTGTCCGTGGATACAATCTTTTAAAAGCCCTTGATATTCCAGACCAGATCAAGCTGGCGGTGAAACATCATCATGAAAGATGGGATGGGAATAAAGACGCCCTTTTCCCTGCATATCCTGACGGTCTGAAAGGGGAGAAAATTCCTCTCTATGCAAGGATTATCAGTCTTGCAGACACCTATGACGCCCTCATATCTGCACGCCCTTATAAAACACCCATGACAGCTTCTAGAGCCATCGAAATCATTGAAAAAAATTCAGGAACACAGTTTGATCCCGTCTTGGACATGCTCTTTGTAGAAACAATGTACGCATTAGAAAAAAAACAAAAAAATACCGTTACTTCTTCTTCTCCATCTTTCCCCATGTATCTTTGAGGGAAACAATCCTGTTAAAGACAGGTTTTTGGGAAGTGAAATCATCGTCAACAGAAAAATATCCTAACCTGAGAAACTGGAACTTTTCCCCAATCTGGGCATCTTTCAACGCAGGTTCTGCCACAGCCTTCTCATTCACAGACAAAGAAGCCGGATTTAGGAGATCCGTGAATTCCTTTCCTTCAGGCACATCGTCAGGATTCTCCTGCATAAATAAATGATCATATAGACGCACTTCGACAGTAACCCCATGCTGAGCTGACACCCAGTGAAGAGTCCCCTGTACGCGCCTGTTATCTGCTGTCCCACCACCGCGCGACTCTGGATCATATTCACATCTGATTTCAACAATATTTCCATCCGCATCCTTCACGACATCCTTGCATGTCACATAATAAGCATGCTTGAGACGGACTTCCTTGCCTGGAGCCAACCGGAAATATTTAGGTGGGGGGACTTCCTTGAAATCATCCTGCTCAATAAAAATTTCCCTGCAGAAGGGAACTTTCCGGGTTCCAGAAGAAGGGTCTTCTGGATTGTTCTCACAGTCAAAATACTCAACCTGGTCTTCCGGATAATTTGTTATTACAAGTTTCACAGGCTGAAGTACGACCATCAGACGTTTGGCTCTCTTGTTCAGATCCTCACGCAGGCAATGTTCCAACAAAGCGATGTCCACAATGGAATTTGCTTTTGCAACACCTATCCTCCCGCAAAAATCCCGGATGGATTCCGGAGTGTAACCTCTTCTCCTCAGACCTGCAATAGTGGGCATACGTGGATCGTCCCATCCCTGGACAAAACCTTTTGTTACAAGTGTAAGCAGTTTCCTCTTGCTCATGACTGTATAAGTGAGGTTGAGACGCGCAAATTCAAACTGATGAGGCTTCGTCTTCCCTTCCCATAACTCGTTAACAAACCAGTCATACAAAGGTCTGTGATCCTCAAACTCAAGCGTACAGATTGAATGCGTTACTTCTTCTATCGCATCAGACAAGGGATGCGCAAAATCATACATGGGGTACAAGCACCATTTGTCACCTGTCCGTGGGTGTTCGGCTTTGACAATCCTGTAAATGACAGGATCCCTCATATTGATATTCGGTGATGACATGTCAATCTTAGCCCTCAACACACGCATTCCTTCATCAAACTCACCTTTTCTCATACGTTCAAAAAGATCGAGATTCTCTTCAACACTCCTGTTCCGAAAAGGGCTTTCCTTGCCAGGCTTCACAAGAGACCCACGGTATTCCCTGATCTGATCAGCATTCAAATCACAGACAAAAGCTTTTCCCTTCTTGATAAGCTTCACAGCCATCTGATAGATTTGTTCATAATAATCAGAAGCATAATAAAGGTGTTTTCCCCAGTCAAAACCGAGCCACCGGACATTGTCCTGTATGGAATCAATGTATTCGTTCTCTTCCTTGGCAGGATTCGTATCATCGAACCTGAGATGGCAACGGCCTTTGTAATCCGATGCTATCCCGAAATTAAGACAGATTGACTTCGCATGTCCGATATGAAGATAACCGTTCGGCTCAGGAGGAAATCGCGTAACCACGGTATCCATTTTTTTTGCCGCCAGATCATCCTCTATGATACTTCTGATAAAATCCCTGGATTTCAATTCAGGTTCTTTTTCGGTAAAGTCACTCATGAAAATTTTCTCCTTATAAAATACGCTGATCACAGCTCTTCATTTTTGTCCTCATTTTTTTTGGCTATGACCTTTTCTAGGAATTCTATATACATCCTATGTTAGGAATGATCCGCATATTTTCCTTCAATCCATCTCCTGGATCAAAGATTGAAATTTATACCTGCATAAAAACGAAGTCCCTCATAATCACCTTTGACCACAGGGATGGAAAGTGCAAAAATCCCTTTCAACCCTCTTACAAAACGGACAATCCCTCCGGTTGTCAGATCCAATTGTGTATGCTTCAGACAATAAGCAGTATTAAAAACCTGTAGCCCGTTCAGCTCCAGAAATATCTTATATCTGAAAATGACAGGCTTGCGTATCAGCCAGTAACTCAGATCGACATTATAGATGATATAATCATCCCTGAAAGGCCATTCACCATACGAAGGCCCAGGCCAAAGAAATTTCAAAAAAATCCTGTGCAGATTGAAAAAATAGGATTTAGGGTTCGTCTTCGTATTCCAAGGGTCTTTGGTGATGGGAAGGAACGATTCCCCAGGATAGGACGCATAAACATAGATAAAATTAAGATACATCTCAAAATCCCCAGGGAATGAACCCAACAGGAATCCCCATCTCAAATCTTTCAAACCGTTCGAATAAGGAAAAAAGATTCCTTCATACTCGAATTGCTTCACACCAGTAGGATCATTAAACCCCAGATAAAAATTGGAGTAATACCTCGTGTCAGCCTTCTCCTGAAAAAAAGGAAACTTGAACCATCCCCGTCTTATTTGAAACCGCAAATCAATAAGGATATCACCTAAGGAAGTCTGTTGCATAAGCGACGGGTCAGTGACTCGGATAATGGGAATCCATCCTGAAAATTCAACCCTTCCGGTCAACCCAATCTGTGGCAAAATCACATATTCCCTAATCACCCGCGAATTTGTTATTCCTTGGAATTCAGTCAACATGAAACCTAGATTGAACCTGTCCGCATCAATACTATATGACTGTTTGGTAAGAATCTGACTATCGAGTAATCCGTATGAAAGAAAAAAAAGAATAAGGAAGTATGGAAAAGTCCTTTTCATCCTGTCCCCATAATAAAAGCTTTTCCGCCCTGCTTATCGTCACCTCTCCTTAGATCATCATGTTCAGGAGAGGTCAGACGATGAGTGACGGGGGGGATCCTGTAGAAACTACCTGTTCACAGTCTCCACGATTTTCTTGAACACTGCTGGTTCACGTACTGCGATATTGGCAAGTATCTTCCTGTTGACCAGAACCTTTGCCACCCCCAGTTTCTTAATGAACTGGCTGTAGGAAAGTCCCAACTGGCGAACTGCCGCTCCAAGACGGATAATCCAAAGACCACGCATATCTCGTTTTTTACGTCTGCGATCCTTGTAAGCATCAGCTAATGCATGGAAAACCGCTGTCCTTGCAACACGGTAATTGTTCTTTCTGCGACCTCTAAAACCCTTGGCCAGTTTCAGGATCTTGTTTCTTCTGCTGTGGTGGGCAGGACCACTTTTTACTCTTGGCATGTTTTTTTCTCCTTATATTATCTGATCAACATTCCAACATGCGACGTGTCCGGTTCTCGTCCGAATGATGGACAACGAGACCTTTCCGTAACGCACGTTTGCGATCTTGATTCCTTTTTGTGAGGATATGTCTTCGATTCGCCCTTGTCCGCTTTATCTTACCGGACTTCAAAAGTTTGAACCGTTTCTTTGCTGCTTTAATGCTTTTCATTTTCGGCATGGTTTGACTCCTTCTTCTTATTCTGCTTTTTTACTGGTACGAAAAGCGCCGAGTAGTTCCGTCCTTCCATGATCGGGGACGACTCTATCGTCGCATAATCAGCCAGCTTTTCTATGATAATTTTCATCAGCTGCTCTCCAAATTCTCTATGCGTCATCTCACGGCCTTTGAACATTACTGTCATCTTTACCTTGTCACCGTGTTGCAGGAAATCGATGGCGTTCTTGAGCTTGAACTCCAGATCGTGTTCCTGAGTCTGAGGCCTTACCTTGACTTCTTTCAGTTTTGCAACATGCTGCTTCTTCCTTGATTCCTTCACTTTCTTCTCGCGTACGAACTTGAACTTTCCATAATCCATGATCTTGCAGATAGGTGGCACTGCCTGTGGCTGAATCTCAACAAGATCGAGACCTGCCTCCAAAGCCCTCTGTAAAGCCACATCAATACTGAGGTCTTCTACCTTGCCATCAAGGTCAATCAACCGGATCTTGTTGTCCTGTGTCCGGATTTCGCGGTTTATCCGCTGTTCATTGCTTTTTTTGAAATTAGAAATAACCGTCCTCCTTGGATCAGCTTTTATTCTTGATCTCTTCCAAAACCATTTTTATGGCGTCTTCTATCTGCATCACTGTCTGTTCATCAGAATCACGTCTTCGCAGGTTGACAGTCCCCTGCTCAAGTTCCTTGTCTCCTATGACGAACATGACAGGAATCTTTCTCATCTGGCCTTCACGTATCTTGTATCCAAGCTTGTTGTCTGACAGATCAGCTTCAGCACGGACAAGAGAACCGACCAACTGGTCTCTCAGCTTTATAGCTGCGCCCATCTGCTTCTCGCCGATGGGAATGACTAGGACTTGCACAGGCGACAACCATAACGGAAACTTTCCGCTATAGTGTTCAATCAGAGTTCCTACAAACCGTTCCATGGAACCCAGCACAGCCCTGTGAATCATGACCGGAACATGTTCCTTGCCATCATTTCCGATATATGTCATATTGAATCTGGAGGGGAGATTGAAATCTACCTGTATTGTCGGTCCTTGCCACTCACGACCGATCGCATCCACGAGCTTGATGTCAATCTTCGGACCGTAAAAAGCTCCACCGCCCTCATCCACGGAATATTCCACTTTATGATGTTCCATGGATTTCCGCAGTGACTCAGTCGCTTTTTCCCAAAGTTCAAGAGTTCCAACGTACTTTTCAGGTCTAGTGGAAAGCATCACTTTGACGTTTCCAAAACCGAATGTGGTCATCATGTATGATACAAGTTCTAACACTCCCACAAGTTCGTTTTCAAGCTGGTCTTCACGGCAGAAGATATGGCCATCATCCTGCGTAAAACCACGGACCCTCAACATGCCATGAAGCACACCGGATTTCTCATAACGATAGACAGTCCCAAGCTCTGCCCATCTATAAGGCAAATCACGATAACTGCGTATGGCTGTCTTGTAGATCAATATATGGAAAGGACAGTTCATAGGTTTGATGATGAAATCCGTTCCATCCACATCGATGGGAGAATACATGTTTTCCGTATAGTTTTCAAGATGACCGCTTATACGCCAGAGTTCTGAATTTGCAATATGAGGAGAATAGACAAGATGATAACCGCGCTTTGCATGCACTTCACGCCAGAATTGCTCTATCGTATCGCGGATGGCTGCGCCGTTAGGATGCCAGAAAATAAGACCAGGTCCTGCAGCATCCTGTATGCTGAACAGATCCAACTCTTTACCAAGCTTACGGTGATCACGCTTCTCAGCCTCTTCCATCCGTTTCTGATAATCCTTCCATTCCTGTTCAGAGGAAAACGCCTCTCCATAGATACGTTGAAGCATCTTGTTCTTCTCATTACCACGCCAGTATGCGCCAGCAACCTTGAGAAGCTTGATGAACTTCATCCTACCTGTGGAAACAAGATGCGGTCCACGGCAAAGGTCAAAAAAATCACCTTGATGATAAAAAGACACGACCGCATCAGGAATCTCTTCTATGATTTCGACCTTATAGGGATTCCCTTCATTTTTATAGATGGAAACCGCATCGGCTTTTGCAATCTCCTTTCTTGTGATTGCCATATTTTCCGAAATGATTTTCCTTATCTCTTCTTCAATCTTTGAAAAATCTTCCTCAGTGAACCTGTGTTCAGAATCAAGGTCATAGTAGAAACCATCATCAACAGAAGGACCGATAGTCAATTTTGTGGAGGGATACAAGCGCATGATAGCTTGCGCCATGATGTGGGAGGCAGTATGCCTATAAACATCCTTGGCAGCCTTATCCTTTAGCTTCAAAAAAAGAATCTTGGAATCCGTGAGTAAAGAGGCGGAAAGATCTGACAAATGTCCGTTCACTTCAGCAACAACAGTCTCTTTTTCCAATCCACGGCTTATGGAAGCAGCTATCTGCAGAGGTGTTGTGCCTTTTAGGAATTCCTTCTTGTTTCCATCCGGGAATTCAATGAGAATGTTTTCTGACACCTTGACCTCGCAAAATAGATGATGGTTGATTGTAGATAGAGGATAGGCGCTCTACACCAGGATTCCAGCTATCAACCATCAACGATTCACAATTCACCATGTGGGCGATACAGGGTTCGAACCTATGACATCCTGGTTGTGACCCAGGCACTCTACCAACTGAGTTAATCGCCCTCTTAGCGGATAGATGATGGAAGATAAAAGATACTCTTTTTCGACTATCTACTATATGCCATCGACCATCTACAATATGGGCGATACAGGGATCGAACCTATGACCTTCTGTACGTCAAACAGACGCTCTCCCAGCTGAGCTAATCGCCCAAATAAGTGGAATTTATTATAACAAAAAATGAGGGACTTGTCAAATTTTTTATAATCAGTTAAGCCCAATATCAGAGGTTTTCAAGCAAAAAAGTCTTATTTTATGGTTCTGTAAGAATTTGAGTGGGGAGAAAAAACACATTAGCTACCTTGACATGCTTTGACCTGGTATCTTCGAGCCAAACAGCCACAGATATGACTATGACCCATTTTCCGATTTGAAGGCAGAAAACATCGATAACCTTCCGTAGACGCAGTTGGGCAGTTGGCTGGGATAGGGTCGGGTTATGATGAATTATACAGCAAGAACTAATTATCTATATGAATGCAATTAAAATATAAAATTTTTTTTACAACTCCTTGACAAAAGGTTAAAAAATGATTATAATGTAAACATAAAGTTTATTTATTGTTAATTTTATACGAAATAAAGGGACATGAAAAAATTTGTTCTGACAGTTTCTTGTCAGAACAAAAGGTGGTAATATAATATGAAGAAGATTCATGTTGTTGTCTTTTTTTTGGTTACAGTTGGAATTCTTACAGTTTCTATGGCTGACAACAAGATAGAAGAAGCTAAAAAACTATATAACGAAGGATTAAAATATTATTTAAAACGGGATTTCAAAAACGCCTCACAAGAATGGAATAAGGCATTGCTTCTTGATAATGAAAATGAGAAAATCAAAGAGTATCTTGACAAAGCCCAGTCTAAATACTATGAATCCTTACAGTTATTTTTTCAGGGCCTTGACGACTTCAAACGAGGAAACTATCCAGCCGCTGAAAAGGCATTCCAGGACTCTTTGCTTATCAATCCACTTGATGAAAAGGCAATGTATTATCTCCGGTTATGTTCTGTTCCAAAAGTAGAGCTTGCTAATACAGATCCTGTTGTAACTGCAAATCAGACTTTTGAAATAACATCTTCTATTAATAAGGAAACCACCGTCCCTGACTGGATCGAGAAATGGGAACTTGATTTTTTTGACTCTAAGAAAAAAATCAAGACTATTACCGGACTTTTAGACCCGCCTTCTAAACTGACAGTTGATTTGCGTGACATCGCAGAAACCCTTTCTGAAACGGAAAAAATAGACTACTCCATGACCCTCATATCCATATATGGAAGGACACACATTGTTTCAACCAATTTCATAAAGACAGACAACAAGGGACCGGAAATAACAGTTTCCTCCCCTTCCAATTTTTCGCCAGACACCCTGACAGGACAAAGCAACAAGCTGAATATCAGTTTCAATGTCAAAGACAAATCAGGTCTCACTAATGTTATTTTACAAATTTACAATGAATCACAGGACAGGATGCTTGGAAGCTTTCCTATAAAAAATCTCAACAATTTTCTATGGGACGCACACATCGCTGATGGCTCAAGAATCTCTGGCGGAACAGTCATTTATTACAGGATCAAAGCCATAGACCGGCTGATGAACGAATCCCAATCCCCTTTTAAGCGAGTTAGCACTTCGATTGTACTTCAAAAAAGAGAAGACAATACCGTTGCTATGAATCTCCCAAACATAGAATTTGAATTTGGAAAAGCGAATCTACTGAAATCCTCCTTTACAATTCTAAACAGGGTGGGAGCCATTTTGACTGCATATTCCAATTCTAAATTTGCAATTGAAGGACATACTGACAATATTGGATCAAAAGACAGAAATATCATATTGTCAAAAATGCGTGCAGAATCTGTTTCAAAATATTTGCAAGATCATTTCAATCTCGGTAATGACCGTATGATAATCAAAGGCTATGGCGATTCAAAGCCCAAGTTTCCAAATAATACCGAAGAAAACAGAAAGCGCAATCGTCGTGTGGAGGTTGTCATCCTTAACCAATAGTCCTATTCCTTTTCAGCTTTGATTGTTTCTGCCATATGTGTCACACCCTCCAAGCTAAAAAAGAATGACAAAGCATAGAACAATATCAGAATTGTTCCATGAAAAGGATTGCATTAACAATCCATTCGAATGGCTTAAAAAAGATCTTATGGTGTCATAATCGTGCTATGACGACCTATTAGGACTTGAAGGAGACTTTATGTTTACAAAAAATATGAAAATAATATTTTTGCCTGTTGCACTGCTTGTTTATGCAAATATTTCCTATGGACAGTTTATGACAAATACTCCTGCAACATCAATATTAGAATTTAGCGTATTTGCAACCGCTAGTAATATGACGTCCATGGTGAGTAATGTCGTCATGACCAATAAGGTTGCCAGCAATTATGGGGGGCGTTTATTAACGATTTCCACGGATAGGGCAGCTATTATCCTCTTGAAGACTAATAAGACAACAAATTATCTGAAAAATTTAGGCAACCACGATGATACATTCAGATTGCGAATTATTAAGACAAATCTCAGTGTGGCTGGCCTTAAATTCAGATATTGGTTTGAGGATATTAATGGAATAAAAATAAGCAATTTAGGCCCAATCCCACGTCATTCTACAAACAAGTTCAAATTTAATGTTGTTTTTTCCAATGGGAACATGCCAAATCATGTTGAATTCCGTCTTGGTGCCCAGTCAATGATGGGAATGAACACATTTTCCACAGCCTACACAGGTGATTACAATGCCATCAAATATGGAGGGGATATTGGGAAATCAGGATTAAAAGGGGTTGTTCCTCAAACAAATGCGCCCTATCAGAATGACAGCTTCATAAGATTTTCAATAGGAGATAACACTCCGCCAACCTGGGTTACGTTATACAAGCCTTACACGAATACGTATACTAATAATACAACAGTCTATTTCTGTTGGGGAAAAGCCAGCGATCTGGAGAGTGACATAGCTGGATATCAGATTGAAGTGGATGATGATCCAAGTTTCGCATTCCCTGAAAAATCATCAAATATAGTTGACTCCACAATAACAAACTGTACGTTGACATTGACAGAAGGATTGAAATATTGGCGCGTGCGGGCACTGAATGGTGCAGGCATGTATAGTACTACGAATAGGGTATGGAATTTCAAAATTGACACAATTTTACCAACAGCACCGCTCCTAGTATTTCCCAAGAACAATACATGCACGAACAACGGATCATTGAACATCAGATGGACGAAGTCGTCAGATGCAGGAAGCGGAATATCAAACTATCATGTTGTCATGTCATCGAACAACTGGTCAAGCACACAGAGAAGCATGTGGTCAGGCAGCAGTGGAACAACGAATATAGTACTGGTACTAGGTAACAGCTTATGGAGATGGAAAGTGCTTGCAAAAGATAAGGATGGTAACATCGGGCTATACAGTGGTGTGAGTAACTTCACTGTTGATACACTCGCACCCAATGCACCCACCTTGTCAGTGCCACTCAACAATGTGATGACGAATACGGGAGTCCTCTCGTTCAGGTGGAATAAGACAACAGACAACGGATTGGCTGGAATCACGAACTATCATATCGTGATGTCATCGAACAACTGGATTTCCACACAGAAAAGTGTCTGGTCAGGCAGCAGTGAAACCACAAACATAGCCTTGACACTCGGTAACAGTCTGTGGAGATGGAAAGTCATAGCAAAGGACAAGGCAGGAAACACAAACATTTCAGCTGTTTCCACTTTCATCATTGATACACAAGCCCCCAATGTTACACTCTTGAGCAGTCCTTCGAATAACACGATGACAAATACCGGCAACATCACTTTCAATTGGTATAAACCTCTTGATAATGGCTTGACAGGCATTTCCAATTACATGTTGATCATATCTTCCAATAATTTCGTATCAACACAGAGAAGCTACAATGTGATTGGAAGCAACCAGCTCAGTTATGTCCCTGCTCCCTTGAGTGCGGGAGTCTGGACATGGAGAGTGGCAGCTGTCGACAAAGTGAACAATGTCGGAACATGGAGTGCTGTGTGGACAAACACAATAGATCTTATCGTTCCTTCAATTTCCTTGATTTCACCCACAAATCAGTCCATCCTGGATATGACAAATGTGACTCTCCTGTGGAGTTCAAGCGATGATTTGACTGGTGTAACAGAGACTACTCTTGCAGTCTATACAAACGGTGTAAATTACATACTTACAAATCTCCTTGTATCAACCCAGTATGTTGATGTCTTTACTGGTACAAACTATACCTGGAGAGTTCGTGTCCAGGATAAAGCTGGAAATACGAACTGGAGCGTTTTGAATGCTTTTCGCATACGGCTTGCAGACCACATGCCACCAACCGCTGTCAGTCTGATAGGACCAACGAATCATAGTTGGACTTCAAACCTCCAGAGTTCTTATGGTTGGACAAGATCTACAGACTTAAGCGGAACTGTTACAAATTACAGGATTGAACTCTCTACAGACAATTTTATGACTGTTGTCATTGCTTCAAATATCACTACGACTAATGCAGTTGTTTCTGTGACAGGTGAGGGGTCATGGTACTGGAGAATCTGGAGTTTCGATGCTTCTGGAAACAGCAATGTTTCCATGTCTTTTACGAACAATATTGACAGGACAGCACCCTTTATCTCACTCTTAACCCCATCAGACAACGGATTGCTCCTGCAGAATGATGTCACATTCAATTGGAGTGCCAATGATGGATTAGGTATTGGAGTCCAGGATTATCTGCTTCAAATAAGTGCCGATGATTTTGTGACAGTTTTTAAATTTACAAATCTCACAGGAACAGCCAGCCAGCTCACATTGACAAACGACACTTGGCAGTGGAGAGTCAGGGCCGTTGATCAGCTTGGAAATGCACGTTACTCTGTAACAAACACTTTCGAAGTGAGACCCTATTTCGCTTCTGTTACTGGAAATATCCGTGTCACTGATGGAGTCCATGACATAGTGATTGGAAGTTCATCAGCAGACACCAATCAGCGGGTGGCAGGAAATACGGGAGTGAAGATTTTTATCCCTATGGGAGGCGATGTCAATCCTTCCAGTTCTATACAAATCTATTACACCTTGGACGGATCAATTCCGATGACAAATGTCAATCCTCTTACGGCAACCTGGAATGGGACAATGTGGCTGGTAGACATTCCTGATGCTATCACCATAAATTCTGTTGGCAATGTTTTCAAATTCAGAATCATGGCTGATGGATATTCTATCACTAACAGCATGACCGCTGATAACTCATGGGGTTTCAGGATCGCTGAGATTGAAGAACAGCAGAACAGCATCACTGTGATACCGACAATCATGGATTCTGCTTCGGGTGTGCCGTTGAGTATTATTTATAAGACAACAAAGAAGACCCGGGTTTTCGTATCCGTTTATAATATAAGCGGAGATCTTGTGAGAAACATCGTGGATGAGACGCAGGATGCAGACACTTATGTGGCTCATTGGGATGGCAGGAACATCAGGGATCAGGAGGTAGGTGGAGGAATCTACTTCATCATTGTCAAGTTCGATGATGATCGTCCTGCGATCAGAAAGGTGGTGGTAAAATGAAAAAACTATTGATAATCACTCTTTTATTCTCTGTCTCTTTGGTCAATGCTGAAGTCCTCACAACAGGAGCAGATTTTCTTAAGATTACCCTTGGTGGAAGGAACGCAGGAATGGGAGAGGCAACTGGCGCCATTAGCGATGATATAGAGGCGTTGAGTGTGAATGTTGCCGGCATCTCACGTATTAAGCGGATGCAATTCCTGTACGAACATTCAGAATGGTTTGAAAGCGTCAATTATGAGGGGTTTGCCGCAGCCATACCACTCGATTATATTGTCCCTGGCCGCATCCTGCCCGGTGTTGTTGCTGTTGGATATCAGCTGCTCTATATCCCGCAGTCACAATTCCCTAACTATGATGATTGGGGTCTCCTCCTGCCAAGCAACATCGGATTCAGTAGCTTCAAGCTAAGTACAGGATATGCTTTGGGTGTTTTCCAGAATAACTGGATCTATCTCTCAGCAGGTGGTACAATTGCAGTCGTAGGCAAGAAAGTGCAGAACGGTGATACTGATCTTGTTGGTCAATCCAAGCCAGGCATCGATCTTGGACTCACATCTGTGATATCCCACAACGACCCGAGATTAAAAAAATATATAGGAGAGACGTTCAATGCATCTCTCCTCGTCCAGAACATCGATTTTCTCCAGTCTGGCGTCAATGAGAGTCTTCCCTTTCAGATACGGGCAGGGCTTGGTTTCAGGATTTATAATCTTGTTAACCTGGGTTTTGAAGGCTTGAAATATATTGACACTCCCTTCAGATTCAACATCGGTCTTGAAGGATGGATTAAGGATTTAGTTGCGATTCGTGCAGGAACAAAGCTTGGTTCCGACCAGTTGAGCCATTTCAACCTTGGTTTTGGAGTCAAGTATAAAATAAAGAAAACCAAGCTTGCTATGGATTATGCTCTTGTTCCTTTTGAGCACCTCGGCATGACGCATCGGTTTACACTTAAGGCTGATGTGGGTAAGATGACCATAACAATCCCAGATAAGACGGATATCATGTATTATAGGGGAGTTGATTATTTTATCCAGAGTGATTATGAGAACGCTATTGAGATGTGGGAAAAAGTCCTTAAAAAAAATCCCGGTCATCTGAAATCCAAAAATCGGCTAAAAGAAGTCCAAAAAATCATCAAATACCAGGAAAAAGAGAAAGAGTTAAAGGACCTCCAAAATCGTTTTGAACAATATCAATTGGAACAACAGAAAAAAGACAACATTATCAGAGAAAAATCTTCCAACAAAAAAATGAAACAAAATCATAGGAAATAGGATCATAATCCATTTTTATAAGTTTTTTTATACACAAAACCATATCACAAAAATCAAATTCCACCCTTTGACATTATTTTCGAGAAAACCCTGTCCATAACCTTCATGGAGTTACGGCGAAGCTGACATTCCCAAATGGTCATCACAGACCAACCAAGACGGCGCAACTGCCGTATACATTTCCTGTCACGCTCCCTATTGCTCTCAATCTTCTTCTTCCAAAACGCTTTCCTTGACTTTGGCATCCTAAAAATCTTGCATCTGCTATGGCCATGCCAGAAACATCCATTTATGAAAAGAATCAATTTTTGTGCTGGCAGGACAATATCAGGAGTTCCAGGCAGAGATTTTTTATTTGCGGAAAACCTGATCCCGTTCTTTCGCAGGATGCTTTTCACGATCCTCTCAGGTTGCGTGTTCTTCCCCCTGATCCGGCTCATTATGTAGGAACGCTTCTCCGCAGTGAAAATATCAACCATGCCGCATGTTACCTGCAAGACGGGCAGTCAGACAAGCGGTTTTCGTGGAACCAAAACCGACATTCAATGAGCGTCTCATCCTCAACTGGTCTCCCTTAAAATGAAAACTTGTTTTTTGGATGAATGGTGTTTCAAACATACATGTTGTTACAACCAGGATATCTTGCCGGATCCAGGCATACCTGCATCTTACAGACACTTCCTTTTCTGTCCTCATTCCAGGAATGCCTGCCGACATGAACAACCCGGAAGGCATAAATTTTTTTCTGCCCCAATCCTCATATCCACATGAAATCAGGAAGACTTTCCCGTTTTTCTCAAATACAATCTCCAAATCTTTTTTCTTATTTCTGAACATGATAGTCTGAAACAACCTGTCATTCTTTTTGAAAATAAATTCCCTTCCCATCATTTTTCCCTGCCAAGGGGAACTTTTCAAACCAGTCACAGAATCCAACATCAAGGATTTCTCTTTTTTTCTAAGAAGCTGAAGGGATTTCTTATCAATCTCTTTTTTCAAAGAAGAAATTCCCGGTAGAACCGTTTTCCAGAATGACTTCAGTATTCCACCCATGTTAGGGATACCTGCAGTACAAATAAAAACCGTATCTAAGTCAGACATCACTACACAATACTGGCCGAAAGCGCCATCCCCCCTGTAAAAACCATGTGTGCAACGCCAGAACTGATATCCATATCCTTGCGCCCAGTCATTAGCTGGATCTGCCGCTGGATCTCCTGTCTCAACCTGTTTTGATGTGGCTTTCTCAATCCAAGATTCAGGAACCAACTTTTTCCCATGCCAAGTTCCTTTCCAGAGACATAACAGACCGAATTTTGCAATATCCTCAGTTGTCAAAGACAAACCCCATCCACCTGTATTGATTCCTGCTGGGCAGGAATCCCATGTTAACTTCCCAAATCCCATAGGATCAAACAACCTTGTTTTCAAATATTGGACAAGTGTTTCTCCTGTCACTTTCTGCAAAATCGCAGATAACATATATGTAGCACAGCTGTTATATGTGAATTTTGTTCCTGGTCGATGTTCCACTGGAAGATTAAGAAATTCTTTTACCCAATCTTTTGAAATGACAACCTTTCCTGTAGTATCAATTTCATGTCCCGTTGTCATTGTCAGAAGATGCCTGATTGTCATCTCCTGTAGATGGGCAGACGGATTTTCAGGGACCTTATCTGGAAAAAAGGAGAACACCCTATCTTCTATCGAAAGTCGCCCTTCATAAATTGCCAGACCTGTTGCTATTGAAGTGAAACTCTTGCTCAATGAATTCAAAAGATGCACTGTTCCAGATGCATAGGGCTTCCACCAGCCTTCAGAAACAACTTTTCCATGCCTCAACAACATGAAACTATGCAAACCAAGTTTTTTCGTAGTTTCCAAAAACTTGAGTATTGAACGTGAGGAGATTCCTTCTATTTCAGGTACAGACCTGGGTATTTTAGTTTTCAAAATATCACTCCTATATACAGATAATGATCCAGCTTAATATATTCCCGTCTGCCCCTACTTTCAACTACACAAGATTATGAGAACATCCTAAACTATGAATGGTTAAAACAATAATCCCATACTATTTCAATATGAATTAACTCCCATTTATACTCTGTTTTTTAAACTAAAAAAATCATCTCAAAACAACTGTTCTTATAGTGCATATTATGTCCCAAAAATATTGAAACCCTATAAAACAAAAATATCTTGTCTTTACTCATTTTCTTCGTTAAATTATACGCTCTTGTTTTATAGGGTTGACTATGACCCTACCACTTTAGGAGGTTCCTACTTTGTCCAACGAAAACACAAATCCCAAGCATGAGGAAGCCATTGGTATCTGCCTCGGTGCTTCCACATTTTCCATGGTTCAGATCGAAAAAGACGGTCATGACATAAAAGTCAAAAACATCACCATTGATGAACACAATGGCGATCCCAAAGGAACATTTTCCAAACACCTTGACCAGCAGGATTTGAATGGCAAGTACATAGCTATCACAGGAAGGAAGTTCCGTGAAATAACAAATATTCCCTCACTCATAGAACCAGAAGCAACAGAAATCGCGTACCGCCATCTTACACATGGCCACAAGAAACATGATGCCATTGTCTCAGCTGGTGGCGAAACATTCATCGTATATGAGATTGACAATAAAGGAAAAGTATCCCGCATCAGTTCTGGAAACAAATGCGCTTCAGGAACAGGAGAATTTTTCTTGCAGCAGATCAGGCGTATGAACGTCTCCATTGGAGAAGCGGTTGAACTCGCCCGCTCTTCTAAAAAACCACATGAACTTTCTGGCAGATGTTCCGTATTCTGCAAATCGGACTGTACTCACGCATTAAACAAGGGTGAAAGCATTGCAGATGTTGCTGCTGGTCTTTCCCAAATGATCGCAAAAAAAATCGATGAGCTCCTTGTCAAGATAGGTGCCAAGAAAGTTCTCATAGTTGGCGGAACAGCACAGAACGATGTAGTCATCAACCTTGTAAGGAAGAATTTTGAAAAGGTGGACACTCCCAAAGAAGCACCCTATTTTGAAGCTTTGGGCGCGGCTCTTTGGGCCATGGAAAAGAAACAGGACAAAATCCCTGAAAAAGGGGATTACTTTAAAGAGCTCAAATCCTCTTTTGAAAAGCTCAAACCTCTCTCTGAATTTCTCCCCATGGTAGATTTTAAAGAGATGCCTTTTGAACAAGCACAGGAGAACGATGAATGCATCATTGGGTTAGATGTTGGTTCGACAACTACAAAGATCGTACTTCTCCGTACTTCAGATGAAAAGATTTTGGTTGCCAAATATTTGCGCACGAATGGAAATCCCATTGAAGCGTCCAAACAATGTTATGCTGCTGTCATAGAACAGCTTGGTCATGTCAACGTCAAGATCATAGGCTTGGGCGTTACAGGTAGCGGACGTTATATTGCTGGTCTTCATGCCGAGACAGAAGGCATCATCAATGAAATCATAGCCCATGCAAAAGCCGCTGCGCATTTCGACAATGGCGTGGATACGATTTTTGAAATTGGTGGACAAGACGCTAAATACACTCATCTCACAAACGGAGTCGCTTCCGATTATGCCATGAACGAAGCGTGTTCAGCAGGAACGGGAAGTTTTCTTGAAGAATCCGCCTTCGAAACACTCAATGTTAAGATGGAAGACATCGCCCCCATTGCGTTAAAAGCAGATTCTCCGCCCAACTTTTCTGATCAATGCGCTGCATTCATATCTTCGGACATAAACACAGCATTACAGGAAGGTATAAGCAAAGAGAATATCATAGCAGGACTTGTCTATTCCATCTGTATTAACTATGTGAATCGCGTCAAGGGATCACGGCAAACAGGACACAAGATTTTCATGCAGGGGGGGGTCTGTTACAACAAGGCTGTTCCCGTAGCGATGGCAGCTCTCACAGGAAAGACAATCATTGTGCCTCCACATCCAGGACTCATGGGTTCCTATGGCGTTGCACTTGAAGTGAAGGACATGATTGAGCTTGGCTTTCTACACAAAAAAGGATTTAACTTAAAAGACTTAGCACACAGAGATGTCACATACGGAAAACCTTTCATTTGCCAAGGTGCGGCTGAACACTGTGACCGCAAGTGTGAAATCGCCATGATCAATATCAACAATAAAAAATTCCCTTTTGGTGGAGCTTGCAACAAGTATTACAACGAGATTCACAAAGTTAAATATGATATAACACAACTGAATCATATTGAAACAAGACAAAAACTACTCTACAATACTTTTGTTACACCAAGTCCAGACATCAAACCAGATGCCAAAGTTGTTGGTATCAACAGATCTTTCCATACAAATACACTCTACCCCATGTACTTCAATTTTTTCAATGCACTCGGCTTGAAAGTCATCTTGCCCGATTCTGTACAGCATGAAGGGGTTGATAAAGGCATGACAAGTTTTTGTCTCGCAGGTCAGATTGCACTTGGCATGTTTGATGATCTATTACGGAAAAATCCAGACTACGTTTTTGTTCCCCACATAAAAGAGATGCATGTTTCAGAACAAAAAGAATACCGCATTGAATATCAGACAACATGTATGTTCGTACAGGGAGAACCATGGTATCTACGTGCCACTTTCCTTCGCGACAAAGAAAATCCTCCCAAACTGATTGCGCCTGTCCTCAATTTTATGGCAGGCTTTGATAAAGAAGAGAAACAATTTATCAAGATTGCAGAAGATCTCGGCTTCAGTGCAGCAGAAGGGGAAAAGGCCCATAAAATCGCTTTCCAAAAACAGCAGGAATTTTTCAAAGCCATGAAAGAGGAGGGTTCTCGTATCCTCAAAAAACTTGAAGAAGATCCAGAGAAACGTGCCATTGTCCTTTTTGGACATCCTTACAGTGCTTTTGCAGACGAAGCGAATAAAGGGGTCCCCTTCAAATTTGCCTCTCGCGGTATTGAAATTATTCCTTTCGATTTCCTCATGTATGAAGATGAAGAAAACTATAAGAACACCTATTGGGAAATGGGACAACGCATCATCAAGGCAGCACGAATTGTCAAACGTCATCCCCAACTCTTCGGATGTTATCTTACAAACTTCCTTTGCGCTATCGATTCGTTTATGGTGCCACATTTTCGTGACCTCATGGGAACAAAGCCATCCTTGACTATTGAAGTCGATTCTCACACAGCTGATGCAGGCGTCAACACCCGTATTGAAGCATTCATGGATGTGGTGCGAAACTATCTTAAAATGTCAGGAAAAATCAAGGATCCAGCTAAGACTTTCCAGATTGCTAAAACTGAAGTTGACCAGGTTGGTAATGTTGTTTTCATCGATTCTGATGGGAAACGATTCCCGATCAAACATCCAGATGTAAATGTTGTTGTCCCTTCAATGGGAGACCTCTTTGCTGAAGGAACAGCAGCTGTCATACGTGGATTGGGATGGCACGCAGAAGGCCTTCCTGTCTGTGATCGCGAAGCGCTTGACCTCGGCCGTTCAGTGACTACAGGAAAAGAATGCCTCCCTATCATCAACATCGTCGGTGAAGTTTTAAAGCACATCAAATATAGAAAGAACAAAAATGAAAAGTTGGTAGTCATGATGGTAGGCGCTGGTGGTTGTTGCCGGGTCGGACAATACGATATCCTCATCAACACAATCGCTGAAAAACTGAAACTACGCGATGTTGCCACACTCGTCCTGACAAATGATGATGGTTATGCAGGACTGGGTCTTCCCTTCCGCCTTGGCATGGTGAAATCGCTTTACACCTTTGATACTATGGATGATATCCGATCCGCCATCAGAGGCATGGCTATTGATCCTGTAAAAGGGATGGAAGTTTGGACTCGTGAAAAAAACAATATGCTCGCTTCCCTTGCTAAAGAAAACAACAAGCCTTTCTTCAAACAGCTTGAAGAAAGCATAAAGGAACTTGCAAAGATCAGGTTAAAGAATCCTATCAGTAAAGCGAAATATATCGGACTTGTCGGAGAAATATTTGTACGTCGTGACCACTTCGCTCTTATGGGCATTCCTGAACGTTTGGCTGAAAACGGATTTGTCATGCTCGATGCGCCTGTCACAGAATGGATACGATACACTGATTTCCTCCGCGATATCAAGATGTATGTTGCCAAGACTACAATCATGGGCAAGATTGAATCCCTTGTTTCAGATTTGGTACAGGATCATTATGAGAAAAAGATCAAAAAGATGTTTGTCAAGTCTGGACTTTATGAATTTGAGATGATTCATATCAGGAAATACATGGCACATTCAACTCATTTCTTCCCTCTCGAACTTACAGGAGAGCCCGGTCTCTCCACCGGTTCTGCCTTATACCATTATGGGAAAAAGTATTGTGGCACCATCAGCGTGGGACCTTTTGGTTGCATGAATTCACGTATGACTGAAGCTGTTGCCACACCAGAGATGACAGTTGAGGGGAAGGAACGGGCCTTGAAAAATGCAGGAGACAAATCCGACTTCAGCTACTTGAAGAAAAACATGGATATTCTCCCCTTCTTGAGTGTTGAATTGGATGGGAATCCTTTCTCACAGATAGTCATCGCCAGATTGGAAACATTCATGCTGCAGGCAGACCGCATGTATGACATGATGCAGGATCATAAGAAGAAATAAGACTATGTCACTGAAACAACCGTCCAGCCCTGAATAGCAGATTTATAAGTTAAACAAATTATTGATACTTCCCAATTTGTTTGATAGATTATAAATCAAGAACCACAAAGCAAGCTATGAGAAATGACCAAGTTAAAACAATCTTTGAGGAAAGTTTATGGAAACTGAAATTCTTGTCATTGGCAGTGGCATCGCCGGTCTCACGTCCGCTGTCATGGCTGCTTCCCACGGTTTTAACGTAACTCTTGTCACAAAAAACATGGATCCGCTTGAAAGCAACACATACTACGCACAAGGCGGAATTGTTTACAACAAGAATGAAGACTCTCCCACAACTCTTGTCACTGATATCATAAAAGCCGGAGATGGTCTTGTCAGCAGACCAATCGCTGAAATCGTAGCAAAACAAGGTTATAAGATCGTTGACGACCTTCTCATCAGAAAAGCGAAAGTCCCTTTCAACAAGGAAAACAGCCATTTCCTTCTTACAAAAGAAGCCGCACACTCGCGTCGTAGGATCCTTTTTGCTGACGACGCCACAGGAAAATCAATCATTGAAAGCCTCTATAAATATGCATCTGCAAACAAACGGATAAAAATCATTCCCAACAGTATTGCTATTGACATCCTCACTCTTGACCATCATACAGACGACATTAAGGCAGTCTATGAAAAACCAGAAGCCATAGGGGCATACATCTATAATGAGAAATCCAGAAAAATAGAGAAAGTCATAGCCAAAGCGACGATCCTTGCCACGGGTGGAATCGGACGGATCTATAAGCATTCATCAAATCCAGACATTGCCACAGGTGATGGAATCGCCATGGCAGCAAGAGCTGGCGCAAAAATCATAAATATGGAATACACCCAGTTCCATCCCACAACACTCTACTCCCACCTCAACAAGAATTTTCTGCTTTCTGAATCCTTACGTGGTGAAGGAGGCATCCTCATTAACCAGGCAGGAAAGGAATTCATCAAACATCCCAAAGGTTCACTCGCACCCCGCGACGTAGTTTCACGCGCCATCAATGAAGAAATGATAGCTACACACAAGGATTTTGTCTATTTAGACCTGTCTCACATCACAAAAGTGAACATCAAAGAACGCTTCCCTACCATATATAAGGAATGTCTCAAGCATAATATCGATATTACCAAAGACTTCATTCCTGTCGTTCCTGCATTCCATTTTTCCTGTGGCGGAATACGTGTCAATGAATGGGGGAAAACCAGTATTGGAAACCTCTTCGCTGCAGGAGAGTGTGCATGCACAGGACTTCATGGTGCCAACAGGCTAGCGAGCACATCATTGTTAGAAGGCGCCACGTTCGGTACCCGCATTGCCCAATACATTGCAAACAACAGAAAGATTTACATGGGCAAAAAAATCCCCCCAGTACGCGACTGGGTCGCTAAACGTCTCAACACAAGCTCAGATCCTGTACTCATCAGGCAAGACTGGGAAACACTCCGTAACACTATGTGGAACTATGTTGGAATTTCAAGATCAACACACAGGCTCAACCGCGCTATCCGTGATCTCAACAACCTTCATCTTGCCATTGAAGACTTCTACAGAAACACGGTTGTCACAAAAGCCATTATAGAACTCAGAAACGCTGTCCAGACCGGTCTTATCATAACACATTCAGCCTGGCAAAACAAAGAATCACGTGGTTGTCATTACAGAGTAGATTAAGAATGTCTGACAAGGATCTTTTTCTCCAATATATTGAAAAAGGCTTCATTACTGACAAAGACAAAAAACAGACTCCCTCTCATTCAAAAACCGTCCAGCAAACCAAAGGAAGATATGACAAGATTGTAGACTTGCATGGATTGAAACAGGTTGACGCAAAAAATATCCTTATTTTCGAGATCGCTTTTGGGAAAAAATCAGGCATGAAAAAAATACTCATCATACATGGCCGAGGAAACAATTCCAAACAAGACAACAAAGCCGTACTGAAAACAATGACACTTTGCTATCTTTCAGAAATGGTAGGGAAAATGATACAAGGATACAATCCTGCTCCTTCTTCTGACGGTGGTGATGGTGCAACCGTAGTCAGGTTTTAAGCCACGGATCAAGCCAAATGCCCTATAAATCTTTTCCTGATTTGCCTTTTGTCCAAATCAATAATATATTGGGAAGGATTGAAACGTAAACATTTTGGAGGATTACATGATTGACAAGGAAAAAGTAAAGGATGCATTGGAACATATTCGTCCTATGCTACAGCAGGATGGTGGCGATGTTCAACTTATAGATGTCAAAGAAGATGGCACTGTTGTTGTTGAACTGCAAGGTCATTGTGGTGGATGCCCCATGTCCCAGATAACACTCAGCCAGGGTGTTGAGCGCATGTTGAAAGAACAGATTCCTGAAGTGACCCGTGTTATTCGGTCACAAGAAATGGTGTAAGAAGATGTTACGGACTCCAAGCAATACGGGTTGAAAAACAGACAAGGAAACCGATATGGAAGATAATCCGATAAAAGATTTACAGGCATGGTATTCCAACCAATGCAACGGTTCATGGGAAAGCCTATATGGAATTACCCTTGAAACAACAGATATTCCAGGATGGCGGATTGCCATTGACTTGGATGAAACCCTTGTTGCAGACAAGGACATGCCAGAAATTATTGAAGGGCAGGAAGGTGATGCAAATTACATGTACTGCAGGAAGACTAATTCCCAGTTCCTTGCCACTTGCGCTCCCGGGCAGCTCAATAAAGTGATTACTTTTTTCCTGGAGTGGGCGACTATAAAAACAAAATAATCAAAAATCCTATGACTGCCTGTTTCTTCTCAGAGGTTTGAATCCTGGCGCCGTATATCTCCTGCTTTTTACCGTCCATGTCCAAGTTGATAATTTCCTGACAAAAGGAATCTGGTGCAGCAGAAATAAAAACCTGTTAAAAAGAGTGCCTTCCAGAACTACAAGCGCAACAACACCTGAAAAAAAACATAGTAGATTAATAATCCAAGACCACGATGCTGTTACAAAACCAAGTCCTGATACACCATGCAAGAAAAACTTGACCAGAAACAGGACTCCAACAACCTGGAAAGTACCGTGAAAAGCCAAAAGAAGCCAGGAAACCTGTATGGCTTTTTGCGGGCAGATATTGATGCATCTGTTACAATCTTCGCAGTTCCACCCCCAGTAAAGTTTCTTTGAAAAAAGCTTCATATACCTGATGTTTTCTGTAGGACATGTAGAGACACATAATCCACACTCATTGCATTTCGTATCAGCAATATAACACATCCCCATCATGAACCTTCCAATGCGAGAAAAAAGAAAATTCACTATGAATGAAATGGCTCCCTGAAAATTCGCTATTTTCTCCTTTTTCACCTTTCCTTCCATAATATCATTGACTATGGCAGGAACAGTCTTCTCGGCTTCAGTAAGAACTACCAGAGCCTTAGCCTTTGGCATAGGCTCGACCATCTGAGTCCAATTGTCAGGACATGCTACCAACGAATTCCAGACAACATCAAAACCTTTCTTTCTCAGCATCCATTCGATCTGGACATGGGCAAAACCTGCATATCCACCCGCCGTAAAAACAACAGCTGCTTTAACACCCTTCACTTTTTCCATCTTTAGGACATACTGCAGGACATAATGAGGAGTAGAAAATCCAAGCACAGGAAAAACAAAGAGATGCAGGTCAGACTTGGAAGACGCTTCTCCTGTTCCCATTTCCATATTACTGATAATCACCTCTGAGCCACATTTCCTAAAATTTTCTGCAAGAGAAAAGGCTATTTTCTGGCTGTTGCCTGTACCTGAAAAATAATGGACATGGATGTTCTTATACATCAAAATGCTCCTTGTTTTCCTTAAGCTTTCAATCCCTTACATTCTAAAAAAAAATCAGTTCCATATATCCTGTGTTTATCAACCCTTCAACTTTAAAAAAAACCACGCCATGAACCCCGCAAGGTTTCCTTCAACAGGCTCTTGTCTAACTTAGAAAGATACTCCTCTCTTGGAATCAACTTTGCACCCAAAACCTTGAGATGACCTGTTTCCACCTGGCTGTCTATCAAGTCAAATCCTCTGGACAAAAGAAATGAAACCAGCCTGACAAGCGCAATTTTTGAAGCGTTGGGAACAGTTGTAAACATCGATTCCCCAAAAAACATTCCTCCCAAGGAAACTCCATAAAGCCCCCCCACAAGGTTTCCATGCTTCCAAACTTCGATGGAATGTGCAAATCCCAGTTTATGCAGTTCGATGTAAGCATTTTGCATGTCACAAGTAATCCAAGTCGTGTCAACATGTTTTCCTTGAACCATCCTTTCGGCAGCACATCCAGTGATGATAGCTTCAAAAGAAGTATCTGCTGTCACAGTAAAATCATCTTTATTGATGATACGTTTCAAACTTTTCGGACAATGGAATTCCTGGGGAACAAGAACAAATCTCGGGTCTGGAGACCACCAGATAATGGGATCATCCTCATTGAACCACGGGAAAATCCCTGAGGAATAGGCTTCAATAAGCCTTTGAGGGGAAAGGTCTCCCCCTACAGCAATGACACCAGACTTATCTGCATCCCTAGGATCAGGAAAATACGGTTCTAAAGGCAATTGATAGACAGTCATTCCATAAAGTTAACAAAAAGAAGGGTTCTGCCAATAAAAAGATTTATTTTAAGCAGAATATTTTTTAAAAATATTTAAAAAAACTTGAAAATTTAAAATAAAGTGCTAAATTATCCTCATAGAGTTGACGATAACTCTGCTTTTTGATTTGAATGGGTATAAGGTTAAATTCACTACAAGGAGGTGGTGATTCTTCAGGTTCTATCCATTTAGCATTTGCCCTGCTAGATGGCAAAGAGATGGGTAATAAGGTTCGATTTAAGGTATTAAGGTTAAAAACCATTTTTTCATGGAGGAAGAAATGATTATTAACCACAATTTAAGTGCGATCAACGCAAGTCGAACTCTCAAGTTCACAGCTTGGGATCTCAACAAGAACCTCGAAAAATTATCCTCAGGGATGAGGATCAATCGAGCAAGTGACGATGCTTCAGGTCTGGCTGTTTCCGAAAAAATGAGGTCACAGATCAGAGGCCTCAGGCAAGCTGAAAGAAATGCTGAAGATGGCATTTCCTTCATTCAAACCACTGAAGGTTACCTTCAAGAAACGACAGATGTCCTTCAGCGAATCCGAGAACTTTCAATCCAGGCTGCCAATGGTGTTTATACTACTGAAGACAGAATGCAAATCCAAGCGGAAGTTTCCCAGTTATCTGACGAAATAGATCGCGTGGCTTCGCAGGGTCAATTCAATAAGATGAACATTTTGACAGGCAGATTTGCCAATACTAGTATAGGCGGGTTGCCTACTGCTTCCATGTGGTTCCATATCGGAGCCAATCAGGATCAGAGAGTACAAGCCTATATCGGTACGATGACCGCCTTTGGATTGGGTATGAGGACTTCGAGTGGGACAAATTTCTCGATTTCATCGATTGATGGCGCTAATTCCATGATTACTAAAATCGATGCAGCCCTTTTGAAAGTCTCAAAGCAGAGAGCTGATTTAGGGGCGTATCAGAACAGATTGGAATTTACAGCTAAAGGATTGATGATCGGATATGAAAATCTCCAAGCCTCTGAGTCGCGTATAAGGGATTCAGACATGGCAGAAGAGATGGTCGGTTTCACGAAAAACCAGATCCTCATGCAGTCCGGGACTTCCATGCTAGCTCAAGCGAACATGCTCCCCCAGACGATTCTCAAGCTCTTAGGATAATGCTGGGCAGACATTTTTCAAGAGAATTTAAAAAAAATTAAAATAATTATAGTCACCTAGGAGGGGAACTTATGATTATTAATCACAATCTCAGCGCTATCTTCGCGCAACGCCAGCTGAAATTCAACAACTGGAATGTTGACAAGGATATGGAGAAACTATCCTCAGGGATGAGGATTAACCGCGCAGGCGATGATGCTTCAGGTCTCGCTGTCTCCGAAAAAATGCGGTCACAGATTCGTGGCCTCAGACAGGCTGAAAGAAATGCTGAAGACGGCATTTCCTTCATTCAGACTTCAGAAGGCTATTTGCAGGAATCGCAGGATATCCTCCAGCGTGTCCGCGAACTTGCCATCCAGGCTTCCAACGGAATCTACACTCCCGAAGACCGGGCACAGATCCAGGTTGAAGTAGGACAGCTCGTTGAAGAAATGGCACGTGTTGCACGTGACGGCGAATTCAACAAGATGTCCATGCTAACAGGACGTTTCTCTGATGCGAACACAGGAGTTGCTGCAACAGCTTCCATGTGGTTCCACATCGGTTCGAACCAGGATCAGCGTATCCGCGCTTTTATTGGAGACATGTCTCCAAAAGGTCTCGGGGTGGAAAATCTTTCCATCAGCACTCCTGAATCATCCAACACGACCCTTGGTCTTGTTGACAATGCACTTCAGAAAATTTCCAAACAGCGCGCAGACCTTGGTGCTTATCAGAATCGCCTTGAATTCACAGCCAAAGGACTTATGACTGCTTATGAAAATATGCAGGCATCAGAGTCACGCATACGTGATACGGACATGGCTGAGATGATGGTCGATTTCACGAAGAACCAGATTCTCCAACAGTCAGGCACAGCTATGTTGGCACAGGCCAACCTAAAGCCACAGTCAATTCTTGCCCTTCTGAGATAAGGTTAAAAAGAACATTATACAGGACAGGACGTAAGTTCTGTCCTGTTTTTTTTTCTTTAGGATTTCTTCCTGATTCCGATACCATAGGAAGAGATCACTGTAATCCAAGGGGTGATTGAAGAATGTTCAAACCCGTCTCTTCAGATATGCATGAATACACGGGATTCGCCATGAAAGATCCACTTGCGCAAAGCCAACGGACACGTCTGGCCATGGAACAGATCCAATCCAAACACGAATCTGTGCGTCAGGGCATAGACAAGAATTTGGACCAGGCACTACGCAAGATTCAACATACGGCGGACATCTTCAACACCAAACTCAGCTTCAGCGTCCATCAAAACACCCATAGGATCGTGGTCCGTATTATTAATAGCGAAACGAACCAGGTTATCAAGCAGATTCCCTCACAGGAAATCATCGATGTCACCGATCAAATCCAGAAAATTTTAGGAATGTTCGTTGACAGAACCAGCTGATAACCTCGTCTAGAGGAAACCATGGCCGTAGGTGTATCAGGACTTTCATCAGACATTGACACGCAAGACCTCATCAACAAGCTGGTTGAAGTAGAAAAAAAACCGCTCGCCCGGATGCAGGAAGAAAAAGAGATACTCAACCTTAAAGTTGAAGTTCTTGATGAACTGAACAAAAACCTCTCTATACTTAAGGAATCTTCTTACAAGTTATACGGATTGGAATCAGTATTCAGGGGAAAAAAGGCTTTTGGCGTGAATGAGGATTTCTTCACTGCTGTTGCCAATCCAAACGCCATACCTGGAAACATCAAACTTGAAATCATACAACTGGCTGCAAGCCACAGTGTGGCGTCTGCCCCTTTTCCAACAACTACTGAATTCAAAAAAGGCACTTTCCTGATACGCGTTGGAACAAACGAGAAAAGTATAGAATTTGACGGTGGCTCAGGAGAGCAACTCATCTGGTCCATCAACAAACAGGCAGGAGACTTAGTCGATGCAGGAATCATACAGGACACTGCAGATTCAAGTGTCCTCTCGCTTTCAGGGAAAGCCACAGGCAAAGACAATTACATCGACCTTAAAGATCCCGATGGGATTTTTTCAACAATTCCCCTGTTAAAAAAGAAAAAAAACTCCTCTTTTGATCTTGACCTTTCAACATTCAATATTTCTTCCCTTGAACCTTATGAAGGATATAAGACATCACTCAAGACTTTGGCAGGAAACGCATTTATTGACCAGAGTTCCTTGATCCTTGACAATTCTGCCAGAGAGATGACCATAGAAGAAACAAAGGCAGACATCAATACTGTCATGCAAGTGACATGGTTGATGAGGACAAAAACAAGAAAAATTGAAGAGAAAAAAGAAATCCAGAACAATACAGATTCCGAATCCCTTTTTTCCCGTATCTTTTCCGTTAAAGTGAAAGAGATTGAGATAAAGGGCGCTCCTTTTGCTCTCAATGTCCCTGAGGCAGAACCAGAAAATTCGACTGAAAAAAAACCTGTACCAAAAGAGAAAGAATCCGGAATTGGCATTGCCATGAAATCCGGAACTAAACGGATTGAAAAGCTTTTCCCCTTGGAATCCACAACAACAGAAAAAACCGTTGAAATCCCGCTGGATAAAGGCTTTGACTCTTTCAACAGCATTATCTTCTATTCTGAAGATGATAATTCCGAACTTGTACTCAAGAAAGTCAGCATCATCAACAAGTCAAAAGGTGGAATGGAATTCGCGCAGACGTTCCAAGAACCAAAAAACTCATTATTCAAAGTCAACGACATAGATGTGGAACGCTCAAAAAACAACAACATAGAAGACGTCTTAAAAAATATTTCCCTCAGCCTAAAACAGGTGACTGAAAAACCGCTCTCTTTCCATGTTGATTATGACAAGGAAAAAATAGAGAACAATGTGACCCAGTTTGTGACAAACTACAACAAATGCCTGAACATGATGATGGATCTTCAGAAATCCAAGGAAGTGACAAAGCCTGGTGATTACGACAGGTCTGAAAGAGGTCTGCTTGCTGGAGACATTACGATCAACAACATCAGGAGCCGCATGCGAGCCATCATGATAGCCCCATACCCCACATCCATTTCCAACAGACTTGTCTTGCCCATGCAATTGGGCATTTCAACGGGTAAAGTCAACACTCCTATAGATGAAGTGAGATCTGGCTTTCTGAAGTTTGATAAAGAACTCTTTAGGAAGATTTTTGAAAGATATCCCCAAGCAACAGCAGAGCTTTTCGGTTCTGATACAGATGGAAATAAGATTATTGATAACGGCGTAGGATATACGATGTATGATTTCCTGATGAATGTGACACGTCCCAAATCGGGGATGGTTAACCTTATGGTAGATAAGATAAAAACAGACATTGATTCCAAGAAAAAGCAAATCAAGACAAAAGAGGACCAAATCGCTTCCTATGAGGAAAAACTCAAGGTACAGTTCCTGAACATGGAAAAGAACATGTCCGGCCTCAAGGCGCAGCAGAAATGGATGGATCAGCAGATGAACAACAAGAACAAAGATTAACATCAAAGGAAAACAAAACATGAACATCTATGTCAACGGCGAAAAGATTGGATTTCAACTTGAAGGCGAAAAAAACTGTTACGACATCGCCATAGGCATACAGAAATGGGCAGAAACCCAGAACAAATTTTTAAGACAGATCATCATAGAAGACAAGACCTACTATCAACCAAAAGAAGAACTGAAAAATATACCTGTCACAGAACAGACTGAAATAGGATTTACTGTGGTAAGCGCTGAAGTCCTTGCCTTAGAGGCTTTGAACGACACATTGACCTTTTTCACCAATCTCCGCAATCTGGACAAGGAAAATGTCACAGTCAAGGATGACCTGCCTGATGTCATCCAATGGTGTTCAAATGTCATAGCAAAATCAAAAATCATCATGAGACTTGATTATAACACACCCATAGAAGGAACAACCATCAACACAGAACTAGGAAAACTGGATAATTTTATCGAGAAACTCAAACAAATGAAGGGACATGCTCAGGTCGACATAAAAAAAGCGATCCTGTCCGGAATAGACATTCCCTTATGGGAAAAAATTCTTACACAAGTCGTTGCAGAGGCTAAAAACAACGTGCCTGCAGAAAAGGCCAGTATCGAACCATCTGACATCATAAGAAAACTTCAGGCTGACAATCTGGAAATCCCTGAAATCGTCATCAAAATAGAAAAAGTCTCTTCTGAATTGCATACAGGAAATGATGCTGAAGCCATGCAGAAATTGAACGAGATCAGCCAACGACTGGCGCAGATGATCCAGCACCTTCAGCTTTGCGACACCTTGATCCAACCAAGCATCGGTTCTATGGTCATTGACGAAGTGCGAACTGTAGGAGACGAGCTTCTCCTCATGACTGAAATCTTCAAACAGATCATAGAAGGGTTTGACAACAAGGACATCATACTCATCTGCGACCTTCTGGAATACGAGCTTTCCCCGAAACTGCAGACACTTTCCCGCATCAATGAACTTGTCATCATGAAACTCAAGGAAAGCTATCACTGACACTTTCGTCAAGACCTGATATCCATGTCCTTCATATTCAAATTGAAATAGGTCTGCCCGTTTTTTTCCTGTATGGAAACGATGACAACCATGTCCACTGACTGACCGACCAGCACTTTTTTTTCGAACTTTTCCATATCTTTGATTCCGAAAAAATTCTCTGGCTCCCATAATGTAACCGAATTCCTGAACAGATCATCCGAAGAGACAATACCGATTTTCAGGAAATGCCTAATCTGATTCCTGTTCTTATCATAGTATGTATTCACAAAAATATCATTGATGCGGACGTTTTCAAGCATAAACAGTGGTGGTTCATTCGCTTGTCCGAACGGTTCTAGCTGTGCTAAAAAATTTCCATAGTCAGGACGCGCTTCCTCGAGACCAAGAACAGCGTCTATCTCCAGAGTTGGAACAAGCATTTCTGAAGTGATCTCTTTATCTGCCAGGGTTTCCAGATCCCTGACAAAGGATTCGAACAGCTGGAGCTTCACGCTCATTCCTGCTGCACCAGCATGCCCCCCCCACTTCTCATAATATTTTTTGGCCTCCAACTGCTTTAACAGATCGAATAGGTTCAAACCATCAACAGAACGGGCAGACCCAACAGCCATTCCTGAGACCCTGTCCAAAGAAAAAATGATGGTTGGCTTGAAAAAGAGCTCTGCGATCTTTCCAGCCACGATACCACGGACACCCTCATCAATCCCTTCACCAGAATAAATGATGATTTTTTTTCTTGCATACGTGATATTTCCCCGAACCTCCTCTTCGATACGACGGCCCAATTCATCTTGAATCTTTTTCCTTTTCGTATTCATCGTCTCAAGTTCAGAAGCAAGCTGTTCCACTTCATGTTCATCCTGGCTGATCAGAAGCCTTGTTGCTAGAGACGCATCTCCAACCCTACCTGCAGCGTTAAGTCTGGGAACAATGCCGTGGGATACCGCTTTTGAAACGATCGGCTGTTCCATATCACCGGAATATTTCCTTATGAGACGGAGACCTTTGTTCATCCCTTTTTCACCTGAAATGACCGTATCCAGAATCCTGAATCCAGCCTTGACAATGGTACGGTTATCATGAGAGAGCGGAACAATATCACCGACAGTACCAATCGCAGCGAGCTCCAAAAATGCTCCCATCTTGAATGAACCCGCTATTCCAGGATCAGATCTGGCAAGAGCGAGGACAAGACAAAACGCCACTCCCGCACCTGCCCAAGACTTGAAAGGATAATCAAAATCATGACGCTTGGGATCCAGAACAGCTACAGCGGAAGGCAAAACATCTGGAACTTCATGATGGTCAGTTACAATCACATCAACACCTTGATTAAGAGCGGATTGAACCTCTACCACATCACTGACACCACAGTCAACAGTAATGATAAGGGTAGCTCCCAGCTTTACAGCTTCCTGTACTCCATCTGAATTGAAACCGTATCCTTTTCCAAATCTTGAAGGCTGATAAGTATGTACAGCAATTTGAGGATAATATGTCTTAAAATAGTTATAGATGATTGAAATAGAAGTGATGCCATCACAATCATAATCACCAAATATCAGGATCTTCTCATCCTTCTTTATAGCAGTCCTTATCCTGTCAACAGCCCTGTCCATATCAGGAAGCCTGAAGGGATCCATGAAATCAGCAGGTGAAAAAGTCTTAAAACTTTTCAGGAAGAGTGAGATACTTTCAACTGAACCATATCCCCTGCCTGCGAGAAACCTCACCTGGTTGACTGTCAGTGAAATCCCGGACTTAACCAGATCCTTTCGGAGCGCATCTGCCTGTTCAATCGATATCTTGTCAAACCTTTTATGCCACCGGTATTTCAAAAAGAACCTCTAATCCAACTCTTCAACAACAGCTGTTTCAATCTTATATTTTTCCTTAATCATGGAAAGAACATTCTCTGCCTCATCCTCATCTGAATACCTGCCAATCCTGACCATGTAAACATATTTCCTCTTCACTTTTTCAACCTTATAAAAGACAGGGAAACCGTCTTTCTTAAGTGCCAACCTGAGATTATTCGCAGAACGCGCATCATCATAGCTTCCCACAGTCACACAATAGGATGATTGAGAGGTCTTGTTTGGAACATATCCTGTCTGTCTGACATCTTTCTGCAAAGCAGGATTCTTTTTCTTTGAAACATTTTTCAGACGAGGAATAGAAAATTTGGCAAGTTCAGAATCAGGAAATTCCTTTATGACTATACCGTAATACCTCTCTGCTTCAGAATAATTCCTGACATGAGCATAGGATTCAGCAAGATAAAAACAGGCTTCAAGCCGGACATCACTGTCAACATAATCCTTGACTGCACGCTTATAGTTGGTAATGGCAGAATAATATTTCTTCTGTTCAAAAGAAAGATCTCCCAACCTCAAAGCAGCCATAGGCTGATAGGAATCATGAAATTTGCTTTTCAAAGTCTCCCAAAAAAAATACTCAGCCTTTGCATATTCCTTCCTAAAAAAAGCGATGTTACCAGCCCAATAATAGGAAGCAGGCCTAAATTTGCTTTTGACGAAATTTGAACCTATTGTAAGAAAGGCCTTCATTGCTTCAGTATAATTATTATGAAGATAATAAAGGCTTGCCAACTTATACTGGATCCGATCCGGCTCAGGGTAATCAGGATAGGAGGAGAGAAGATTCTTCAACATGACAAGCGAATCGAAGTAATCCGAATTCCTGTCAATGATGGCGAGCGAGGCATCCACAATATACCTGCTTTTTGGATGCTTGGTCTTGAGTATTTCCAAAGAAGAGTCCGCCACAGGAAAATTCCCTGAATTTAAAGCCCTCATGACATTGCTGAACAGCACTGTTTCCTGCGCATGAAGCGAAAAAAAAGATGATAGAATAAAAATAAAAAATACCGACTTTTTCATTAATATCCTGCCTTAACCCTTGATGAACTTAAGGAAAACCCTTCCTGCCAGAAGCCCTAAAAAGGCACAAGTAATTCCAAGAAAATTTGTTAGCAAGATGTTTCCTGCGGCTGCTGTCATTTCGCCATCCCGCATGAGATTGAGGGTTTCAAGACTAAAAGTTGAAAAAGTGGTATATGCCCCCAGAAAACCAATCATCATCAGTGCACGGAAATCCCTGCTGATAAAAGATTCCTCAAAAAGAATGAAAAGAAAACCAATAATAAAAGAACCTGACAGGTTCACAATCATCGTTCCCCAAGGGAAAAGAGTGGGAAGCCTGGATTGGACAGCTTTGACAACAGTGAAGCGGGCTAGAGTGCCAAAACTTCCTCCTACAATCAAAAAAAAAACCTGTCTCATTTTTTATTCATCGCTTCAGCGATTTTCCTGCCGTAAGCCCTGCATTCTTCCAAAGCTTTTTCATCCGGATTCCAGCTTGCACGTAAACCCTCTGTTACAACTTCAAATCCAGCATGCGTCAAGCCTTCATTAAGAAGCTTGACAGATTCACCACTCCAGCCATAACAACCAAACGCGGCTGCTTTTTTCTGCTTGAATTTCATACCACGGGCTTCTTCCAAAATCGCAGCCATGGAAGTGAGAAAGCCATTGTTCAAAGTGGGAGAACCAAGAACAATTCCTTTGGACCTGAATATGTCGACAATCACATCATTCTTGTCTGAATGAGACATGTTCATAACCTTGACAACAGTAGAAGGAGATGCCTCTTGTATGCTCTGAGCGATCACTTCCGCCATCCTGCGTGTGCCATTCCACATCGTATCATAAATGATGGAGATCCTGTCTTCCTGATAGCTATCAGCCCATTCTATATATTTTTTTACAACCTGCATGGGATCCTTGCGCCACAAGACACCATGGCTTGGACATATCATTTCTATAGGAAGATTCATGGCAGTCACTTCAGCAAGTTTTTTAGTGACAAACCCACTGAACGGAGTCATGATATTCGCATAATATTTGATGGTTTCTTCCATCAGCTCTGCCTGATCCACAGTATCATTGAACATGGATTCAGAAGCGAGATGCTGTCCAAATGCGTCCTGACTGAACAGGATATTGTCGCCAGTCATGAAACACATCATACTGTCTGGCCAGTGAAGCATTGTCATCTCAACAAAAACAAGCTCTTTTCCATTTCCCAAAGGAAGCCTGTCACCTGTCTTAAGGATTTTTAAATTCCAGTCCTGATGATACTGACCCTTTAAAGACTTGACCGCATTGGCTGAACAATAGATGGGAGTATCAGGAATATGACGCATGAGTTCAGGCAAGGAACCGCTGTGATCAATCTCGCCATGGTTTGCTACAATAAAATCAATTTTGGAAAGCTCTATCTCTTTCTGGAGATTAGAAACAAACTCCTTAGCGAAAGGCATCCACACAGTGTCAATAAGGACATTTTTCTCTTCCTTGATGAGATAGGAATTATAGGTGGACCCTTTTCTTGTGGAATACTCGTCACCATGGAACTTACGCAGTTCCCAGTCAATCTTACCGACATAACGGACATTATTCTTTATTGTAAAAGCCATATGACCTCCTAATGACATACCGAAACCTTAATCCATACTGATATAATATAATTTAAGTCAAAAAGCAATTTAGCCTTATTCTTAAATAATAAACACAGATTCCTGATGTGTCAAATTGAAAAAGAAAGAAGATTTTTGTTTCTGGAAAAAAAGAAAAAAAACGAACCAGAAAAAAAATCTTTATGGGGGATTCTTAAGATCAGACTGAGACAATTTCTTGTTGGCTTTCCGTTTCAACTTTGCATTTACCCTCCCCGTTTCCAAAAGTTCAGGATAAGGATTTCGAGGGGTCATATTGCCTCCATCGAACTGGATGCATGCATAATGGAGATGAGTGATGGATTTTTTCTTATATGCATTAAGTCCGGACCTGCCGATGGTTCCCAGCTTCTGGCCTGCGGTAACAATCTGCCCAATTGCAACAGAGACATCATGAAGATGGGCATAATAGAGGTATTCCTGCTTGTGCGGATCGAGAACCCAGACATAATTCCCACCACGAAGATTGGTCTGCGCAGGAACCCATCCCGTATTGATGGAAACAACGATTCCATCTGAAGTGGAAAGCACATTCACAAAATCCTGGAGAAGGTCACATTTGCCGTCAAAGTTATTATCATAGACAAAAATATCATGGGCAGTATGGCTGGCTCTTCTGGTATTGTCATAAAACCTGAAATACTTGGCGCCATAATAACCACTTCCGTTCAAACCACCAATATCTTCATGAGTGTGCGCTTCGACAGGGAAGACAAAACCCGGCGCATTTTTTGACTTGAATTGTTTATGGTTTGTACAAAAAGACATCAACCTTGAATGGACTGATACCATCTGATTACGTGCTTCTTCAGGTTTTATGGCATTGTCACGGATTTTGATTTCCAGAAGATGCCACTCGTCCCAAGGTTTGACACTGTTCACTGAAAGCAGGCTGAATACTGTCACAAGCAGGAACAGCGCATAAAGTCTGAACCCCATCTCAGTACCGCCTTTGCCTACTTCTTTGTGAAGGTTTAGCATGCTCCACAAGAGACCTACTCCCTTTCTTTTTTTTATTAAAAGCATCAATGATCACTTCAGCATCGTTAAAAGTGACAGTGACAAAAGAGAATGAATCACGGACCATCACATCACGGATTCGGGATGCAGGAACACCTGTCTCTTTTTCAATGAGCTCGACTATATCCTTTGGATGCATGTTCCTGTTCCGGCCCATAGCCACAAAGAGCCTTGTCGTACCGCTGTCATCAACACCGACACCTGAAATATCATCATAGATACCGCGATCAAGATGCTTACCATAATGGATTTTCAAAAGACCTGCAACAACATCTGTCGGATTTCGTTTTCCAACAAGCTCCTTGGCCATTTCTTTCATATCGGAAAAATCATTTTTCATGGAAAGGTTAATCTCATCAATGATACGCATCCTGCGATTCTTCAAAATATCTTCAACCTTTGGCAAGCTCTGTTTTTTTATGTCCGCATTGGCAAAAGCCTTGATAGAAGCCAGCTTCCTATATTCTTCAGGTGTGACAAAAGTAATCGCTTTTCCCTGTTTGCCTGCTCGTCCTGTCCTCCCAATCCTGTGTACATAGGATTCCGGATCCTGAGGAAGTGAAAAGTTGATAACATGTGTCAAATTGGAAATATCAATTCCACGTGCCGCAATATCAGTAGCTATAAGGAGAGCCATCTTCTTACGTTTGAACTTTTCCAAGACACGTTCACGCTGTTGCTGCGTAATGTCTCCATGCAAAGCTTCCACATCATAACCACGGTCAATCAGTCGCTTGGAAAGTTCTGCTGTATCATTCTTGGTCCTGCAGAAGACAAGTCCGTATATCTCCCGTTCAGAATCGATGATACGGCAGAGGGCTTCCAGCTTGTCACGGTCATCGACCTCGAACCAGATCTGGTCTGCAAGACTTGTTGTGAGCTGGTCGTTTTTCATGACAAGAAACTTATAATCCCTCATGAAATTACGGGCAAGGTTGAGAATAGGTTCAGGCATAGTTGCGGAAAACAAGAGGACCCTTTTCTGACGGTTTGTACGGGAGAGTATAAATTCAACATCAGTGAGAAAGCCCATATTGAGCATCTCATCTGCCTCATCGAGGATCATGTGCGATATCAAATCAAGCTTCAATGTACCACGGTTAATATGGTCAATGACACGGCCAGGCGTACCTACAACAATATCTATTCCACGCTGGAGCTGTCTGATCTGCATCTCAATGGATTGCCCGCCATAAATAGGATAGATGGAAAGTAGCTTGTTTCCACGTATGGAGCTGATTTCTTGTGCTACCTGGATGGCAAGTTCCCGGGTAGGAGTGAGAATGAGCGTCTGTACATGCTTCATGTTTGGTTGAATTTTTTCAATCAAAGGGATGCCAAAAGCAGCAGTCTTTCCGGTTCCTGTCTGAGCTTGGCCTACAATATCACAGGATTCGTTCATAAGCACTGGAATGACTGCTTCCTGGATAGGAGTCGGCTCTTCAAATCCTTTTTTTTCCAAAGCCAGAAGCATTTCTTCAGAGAGTGAAAACTGCCTGAAACGGGAATCTTTCTTTTTGTGGGATTTCTGCCTATTCTTTAGGGCAAATACCTTTTTTCCAAATCTGAAAAGTTGTAATATATTCATAGGACAGAAGATAATGTTTTATAAACGATTTGTCCTATTTTTCGCTTTCTATTCCGCTATATAATCACTCATATTGCCTGATATCTGAAATATCATAACAAGACTAAATACCTGATATGAACCCTACAACTCGTTCCTTTATCTGGTCACGAATCTTCCGGATAGTTTCAAGCACTTCACTCTCACTTCCTTCAGCTTTGGAAGGATCAGGAAAACCCCAGTGAAGCCGTTTCCCATTCCCAGGAAAGATGGGACATCTTTCTGCTGCTTCCTGATCGCATACAGTAATGACATAAGCAAAATAACGATTTTGCTTGTAGAAATCAAAGACACTTTTTGTCTTTGCCGAGGAGATATCAATACCATCTTCTGCCATCAATTTCACGACTGTCTGGTTAAGGACGCCTGGTTCAATGCCTGCGCTTTCTGCAGAAAAACGATCGCCTGCCAGACGATTCAAGTAAGCCTCAGCCATCTGGCTACGTGCACTGTTATGGATACATACAAAAAGGACTGAAATCTTTTCACTCATAATGAACTCCTGTTGATTCTATTTTTCAAGATTACATCAGTTCTGTTAAGATTTCGTTAAATTCATCCTATTCTATCTTTTTTTTCTTGACTATACGCAACCAAAAATCCATATATAAGGATATCCTTATATAACGGAAAAACCAAATGATTGAAAAACGAAAGAACATCATCAAGTCCTTGAAAGCCCTGTCCGATCCCGTGAGGCTGGAGATTATCAGTCACCTGAAAAAAGGAAACCACTGTGTCTGTGAAATCATCAGCAAACTGAAAATGTCGCAGCCACGCATATCAAGGCACCTCTCCATACTGAAGGAAGCAGGACTGATTAAAAGAACAAAACGAGGAAAATGGTGTTACTACAATATCACAAACCAGCAAAAATGGAAAGAGATACGCACAGAACTACATTTCAACATTCCCAAAACACGCCTCTCCTGCAATACATGCAAAGGAGCCAAATCATGAAAAACAAGACTTCATCTTCACTTTCGTTCCTTGACAGGAACCTCACACTCTGGATTTTCCTTGCGATGGGTATTGGCATAGGGCTTGGTTTCTTTTTCCCTGGCATATCAAAATTCTGGGAAAGCCTGAGTATAGGAAGCACGAACATTCCCATAGCCATTGGTCTTATTCTGATGATGTATCCTCCATTCACACGTGTCAAGTATGGTGAGATGGGAAAAGTTTTCAACAACAAAAGGCTTCTTTCCTTGTCACTTATCCTTAATTGGGTAGTCGGTCCCCTGCTCATGACAGGACTTGCGATCCTGTTCCTTAGAGACAGGCCTGACCTTATGATAGGACTGATCATGGTTGGACTGGCACGTTGCATTGCCATGGTGATAGTATGGAACGAACTTGCTGGTGGAGACAGGGAATTCGCAGTCGGACTTGTAGGTTTCAACGCCATCTTTCAAGTCCTCTTCTACTCTATCTATATATGGTTATTCATAACACTTTTTCTTAACCTGACAGGACTGGCTGAAGGTGTGGAAGCGCACATATCCATCAACGAAGCGGCAAAGACAGTCCTGATATATCTGGGAATACCGTTTTTTACAGGATTCCTAACACGGACAATCGTGCGTCCACTTATAGGTGCAGAGCGATATGACAATAGATTTATAAAACGGGTGGGTCCCATCACACTTATTGCACTTCTCTTTACAATCATCGTGATGTTCTCATTGAAGGGAGACGCCATTATCACCCTTCCTTTGGATGTGATTCGTGTTGCAATCCCGCTGGCACTATATTTTGTTATCATGTGGTTTGCAGGATTCTTTATTGCGAAGCAGACCAAAGCCTCTTATGACAAATGTGCGACAGTGGCTTTCACTGCTGCGTCAAACGATTTTGAACTGGCTATTGCTGTATCAATTGTCCTGTTCGGGATAGGCTCTGGCCAGGCATTCGCCACAGTCATAGGTCCGCTAGTGGAAGTTCCAGCTCTGATCCTGCTGGTGGGAGTGGCATTCAAGCTGAAGAAGAGATTCTTTTCCAAATAAATCAAAATGATTTATTCAAGCCATTGGAAATGTCCCTCCCAACGACTCAAACATAGTTATAATTCATCAGAAGATTTTTCTATTCAAATTGACACACTGAATAAATTTATCCTTGATTTGACGAACTACTGTTCTTCTCCTATATTCAGTTGTGAGAGGACTTCATGCCACAAACACGGAAATTCCAGAAAACCGGTTCCTTCCATGTTTATATGTTACAATGCAAGGACGGCAGTTTCTATACAGGTTATACCAACAATCTGGAAAAAAGGCTGAAACTCCACAGGTCGGGCAAAGGCGCAAAATATACACGTTCACATAGGCCATTGAAACTGGTATGGACAAAAAAATTTTCTTACTACAGGAGCGCTTTCAAGGAAGAAACCAGGATAAAGAAATTGAACAGGAAACAGAAAGAGAAAATGGTCTCTCACTTCAGGAATATAACCAAGAAATAAGAACATCACATCTGTTTTTTTGCAACAACTGCGAACTGGAGAAACGCGATATCACTCCAGGCACCCAAAGTCAGTATGGATGCCAGTACAGGTCTAAAGGAACGTGAACGGCTGATACCTTTAATGGTCTCAATGGAATATCCTGCTGGTTCAAATAGTTTTCTTATGCTTTTTTTCGTGAAAAAGCGGAGATGTGTCCTATCCAAAATTCCGAATTCTTCATAATTCCAGTTTCCTTTAAAAACCAGATCAAAAAAATTCCTGTAAAATCGGACGTTTGGAATGGATGCGACTACAACACCACCAGGAACAATCTTTGACTTCAAACTGGAAAGCACAAGTTGAGGATCAACAAGATGCTCAAGAACATCGTTGAAGACTGCGACATCAAAATAATTTTCAGGCAGATCATCAATGCTGGCAAGCGCATCCTTCTGAATCACCTTGTGTAGACGTGTTGCAGCAATGCGGGAGGGCTCTTCCTCTATTTCTACACCCCAAGCTTCAGCACCAAAATCCTTTGCCAAACGCAAGACAAAATTGCCTTCACCACAACCGAACTCAATAACTTTAGTTACGGTTTTTGGGATAAAAGGAATCATATCAACCCTGTTCAATGCAAAATAATCATCAGGCTTTCCCATGTACTGTTTCTCCTTCAATTTCTATGCCATTCTCTTGACACCAAGACATTATGATTTCCTTGATTTTCCTGTTTCTATAATCGTAGTAACCTGTTGACAGTCCCATATCTTGAACCATATCTTTGAATCTTCTGAATCCACCCCTGCCTTCTAAAGCATTCTCAAGACTGTTACAAACAGTCCTGTCTTTACACGATCTGGCAAAACCTTTCATAATTTCACGGTCATCATCAGGGGAAAGTTCTGGCAACGAGACATACCGGTCATCCTCCAAATCTTCTTCTGTAATTTCATTTTTCTTCAGTTTCATCAAAATTATATTGAATTACCTTTCCTGTTTCTTTGTCAAGATCATTCGTGCCGCTTTCCAAAGGAAAAACGACAGCTTCGAAAATGTCATCAAAATCCGCTTTTGGCATGAGACTTCCTGAATATTTCCAACTCGGTTTTTTTTAACAGAGTATACAAGCAAAATATCACAAATCATTTCAGTTTTGTCAAACTTTACGATTCTGAAAAAAAACTTACTCTCCGAAAAAATCTTTTTTCACCTCGTTATTTATGGCATCAGATGTTATTCTTTTTACTTTGATTTTTTATTGTTTAACAATTATATTGATATCCAAATATGGAGTTTTGAATGCCGATTCCTTTTATTGAAATCCTTCGTCACTTTGACAATAGCCTCAACACTCTCATCAGGGATCTTTCCACCTCCTTCAATATAATCTCGTTCGCAATCCTTGTTTTGATCTCTTTCTTATACGGCTTGATTCATTCACTTGGGCCAGGACACGGGAAGTCCCTCGTAGCTGCTTATTTCCTGAAAGAAAAACAACCCCTGAAAAAATCACTGCTCCTCGCAGGTGTCATTTCCCTTATACATTCAGGATCTGCCATTGTTCTTTCGATTCTTTTCAGCTTTGTGTTAACTGGCATCAAAGGGATGATGCAGATCAAGATGCAGGGATATTTTATGTTTGCCAGTGGCCTCCTGATTTGTGCTATTGGTCTTTTTTTTCTGATTACCAAGATTTTTTTTAATAAAGAGAATGAGCCCGAAGTAGTCCCCAAAAGCAAAAATCTTTTTCTCGTTGGCTTCTCCGCTGGTATTGTTCCTTGTCCTGCCGCTTTAATGATCATGCTTATCACAATTGCCAAAGGAGCTCCTCTTATTGGTCTGACTGCAGTGATAGCCATCTCTTTAGGCATGTTCACTATACTCACAATCATTGGAACCGTCAGTATCACCATAAGAAATAAGATTATCTCTGCGTCTGGTACGATTTCTGGAAGAGTCCAATTGATATCTACAATTGTTGAATATCTATCTATCTCCCTTATAATTCTTATTGGCGCTGCCATGATGCTGACAATTCTCAGATAAGAGGTAGCTTCATGGATTTTCGTTTTCTAACACTTTTTTTATTATTTCTGACAGGATCCCCAACGCTTCAAGCTCACCCTCATATCTTTATCACCGTCTCTCTGCAACCTGTTATTGAACAAGAGACATTGAAAGGGTTTAAAATGAAATGGGTATGGGATAAATGGTGGAGCGAAGATGTGATCAATAGCTGTGATAACGATAAAAACGGAGTCTTCGACGAGAAAGAAAACTCTCAAATATTCAAAGATTTTTTCGATGGGATAAAAGATTACAATTATTTTACTGAGATTTCGATTGATGGGAAAAAAATAAAAACCGGCCTGGTCAAAAAGCTTTCTGCAACCATGGAAAAATCAGGGCAAGTAAGCTATTCTTTTTTCCTTCCAGCAGAGGTTCCCATATCCAAAAAAACGAAAATCAAACTTGTTTTTAATGATGAGACTATTTATACGGCTTTTGACAAAAACGTCTTACTGATACAAAAACCTGGGATTGAATATAACAACCCGTCTTATGTCACGTCTGGCTATTACGGGGTACAGGTTACTTTCCAAATGACACGACCATAAAAATCCGGAATCATTGCATTTCTAACCGCGAGTCCCCCCACTCATCCCATCCTATCTCATTTCCTGTGCTGTTAATTCTTGAAACGATGTATTCATGGCATTCAACAGGATTATCCTTCAAGCAAGCCTTTCCATCATAAAGTGAATATTGGCTTCTGTATGATGCTGGAGTCAAATTTGGCATCATGATATTAGCTCCAGCTTTCAATCCATTTTCCCATCCAGATGAATTACTGACCTGAAGTGCTGTTGATGCGACAATATTCATACGAGGTCTGCAGATCCTCATTATGGCAATCATTTTTAGTGTAAGTTCAAATCTCTGCTCAAGGGAAAAACCAGACTTGATATTTCTTAATGGAGCATTGAGATGTTCAATATAAGGCCCCATTCCGATCATATCAAAACCTGATTTTAGCATAAAAACAATATCATTCGCCAAATCTTCCAATGTCTGACCTGGCAGACCAATCATGACTCCGGAACCGACAATGTACCCTGTCTTTCGCAAGTTGCTGAGAGCCTCAATCCTGCTATCAAAACTGTGGAGCTTATCATCAGGATGAATTTTTGCATACAAATTCCTATTGGATGTTTCAATCCTAAGAAGATATCTGTGGGCTCCTGCCTTAAACCAACGGGAATAAGTCTCATCTGTCTGTTCCCCCAAGGAAAGAGTGATTCCAATTTTCCCTTGTGAAATTTTCTTGATTTCCACGAGAAGAGCCTCAATATCACTGATAAAAGCAGGGTTTTGTTGTTCTCCAGATTGAAGTACAATGCTCCCGTACCTGTTTTCATACGCATAATGGACCGCATCAAGAACTTCCTTTCTTGGCAAAGCATATCTCTCCAATCCGTTATTCCCTGATCTTATGCCACAATACAGGCAATTTTTCCTGCAAATATTCGAATACTCTATAAGACCACGAAGAAAGATCTTGTTTCCTCTCTGTTTCATTTTTATATCATATGCCTTGGCATACAAGGCATTCAAATCATCCTTAGACGTCAGTGACATGTAATGAAGAATTTCAGATTTTGAAAGAGCATTCATATTGATACTGAAGAACCCAGGAAAGGCTCAATGACCCGTTCAAAAATACCATTGATATAGGCAATAGTCATTCCATAATTTGTGACTGGCACTTTTGCTTTGAGAAAATCATGAAGACGACCTATAACCTGTTTTCTGGTCATCATACAGCCACCACACTGGATAACAAGGGCATATTCTGTTACTGGACGGGAGATTTCGCTATGTCCAGAAATAATATCAAAATCCAGGGACCTCTGTGAAAACGCTCTGACCCATTTGGGAATTTTGCTTCTTCCAATATCTTCGCAACTTATCTGGTGTGTACAGGATTCAAGAATCAAAATGCGATCACCATCCTGAAGAGAGGAGAGTTTCCTGGTCCCTTTGAGATAATCATCAAATGGGCCACGCATATAGGCAAATGCTATGCTGAAACTTGTAAGCATGATCTCTTTGGGAACAATGGAATCCACAAACTTGAATGCTTGACTGTCCGTAACCACAATTTTCGGTCTAATGCCTGAAGTCAAAAGAAAATGTTCAGCCTCTGTCTCTTTCAAGACGATGCTGACTCCGTTATTATCCAAAACATCCCTGATCATCATGACTTGTGGAAGTATCATCCTGCTATCCGGGGCCTCCGAATCAATAGGAGTGACAAGCAAGGCAATGTCATCTTTAGCAAGTAGATTGCCGAGTAAAGATGGATTCTGATAAGCTGTTTGTGGGATTGTTTTTTTTAACATGGCAATGACTTTGTCCAGATTTTGAAGCGTCACAGAACTAAAATCAATAGCGTCGATTCCTGCGAAAGAGCGAATCATTTCCACTTGATTCTGCTGAAGTGGCTCCAAATCGCATTTATTATGAATAATCAGGAAAGGAATATCAAAATCACGAAATTTTCGGAGAAGTTCTTTTTCATATTCATCAAAAGAGTTCTGGAAGAAGAGCAGTATGGCACAGTCAATTTGCTTTATGACCGCAACGCTTTTTTCTACTCTTTTCTTACCTAACTCTCCCTCATCATCAATTCCAGCCGTATCAATGATTATTGTTGGACCTATGCCAAAAATTTCCATAGATTTTCTGACAGGATCCGTGGTTGTGCCTGCCACTGAAGAAACAATTGATACATCCGATCCTGTAATGGCATTGATAAATGAGCTTTTCCCACTGTTGCATCTTCCAAAAATGCCAATATGCGGTTTATTGTCATTGCCTTTCATAAAAAAAATCCTTATCTCGGAAGTCGAACCTTCTACAAGTAAAGATAAGCAATCTTGACACAAAAAGCATGTTAAAAATAAATGTCTCTCTCTCCAGATTCGATTTTTTTCATACGTTCAGATTTCCATAGACGTTCTTCTTCAGTTAAAAACATGCAACTTTAATACTACTTTGACAAAGCAACAGTAAAGACACCTGTAGCTGAATAGTCGCCGGCACTTCGATACTTTTTTCATGGAAAAACACTCAGTATCCGACGGCGTAACGAAGCAAACCGGTGCAGAAATCATCAGAATGTCAAAGTAACGTTAATACTAATATCATCAGACAAACCTGTTTAGTTCTTGGTAAATCATTGAGCTTTTCTTATGCTGACTCACCCCTGAACGCTACGCGTTCGACCCCTCTCTCGAGAAAGAAGGGTAAGAAGGTCATTCTTACCCTTTCCCTTTTAAGGCTTCCAGCCCTGGAAGGGGAAAGGGTCGACACACAAAGTGCGACGCTTCGGAGTACCCAAGGTGCCTCACCGAGGGGTACGGCGGGGATAGAGTCACGAACCTGAATTATTCAGTGAGCACTAATTTATTTTTTCCGCAATAATGATATTCTGAAATTCACTGGCCATTTCACTTGTAATCATACCTATCTTATTCAGATATTCTTTGGCTTTCTGCATGGGCCAACCAACAACATCATGCGTTCTACCTTCAGATAAATGTACATCATCCATAATCTTAAAAGTTTTTTCTGTAAAATCGCTCAAAACGAGTCTACCACCCTTTTTAAGAATCCGTATCAGTTCAGATAGAACTTTTTCAGAATTCCGTAGATGGTGCAGTGTATTAACACAGAAAATCAGATCAAAGCATGAATCTGGAAAAGAGATCTTTTCAGCGTTTTCCAACACAAACTTCACATTGTCCTGCAATCCTTTCTTTGAAAGGTAATATTTGGCAATTTCCTGTCCTAATGCATCAATGTCAATGGATGTGAAAACATATCCTCTTGAGGCCAATTCACCAGTCATACTGCCCTTGCCAGTACCTACCTCTAGAATATTTCCTTTGATGGATCCAGCAGAATCAATGACAAAACGTCTTTCCTTCATAGGTTCATAACCATACTTCTGATATTGTTCCAACCTTTTTCTATGCCTGAGCTCACCTTCGCTTATCTCTTCATCAGAAATCATCATTTTTCCCTTCTTTTCCTGTCCGATTTTTTTTTAACAGGAAAGACTTTGATAATCAGATTACTCAGAATCTATAACATCGACCAACTGCACAGGTTGTGATAATTCCAGGCAACTTTTTTCGCATCAGTTTTACTGAATCTTCACCCGAGCAATGGCAGGCAGCTACTTTCAAGATGCCTTCCTTACGGATATAATCCACTGTCTGTTCCAAGCGTTCCTTACTGGCATTAATGAGATGGAGTCCTCCAACGACTGCTACAATCTTCTTTTTCGGATTCAATGTTTTTACATATTCACAGGTATTGATAAATCCGGAATGGCAACAACCGGTGAGAACTACCAATCCATCATCCGTATTGATCCACATGGCAGATTCGTCAGGGATGAGATCAACTTCTTTTTTCTGAAAATCCCGATAGAAGGAACCGCCAGTATCTTCAAAGGGAACCAAGCGAGGAATGGCACCGGTAAATCCATAGTGCGTTGCAAGGAGTGGTCGCTCCAACCAGCATTTCCTGTTTTCTTGTAATGACTTAATCCTTTGGATTGATTTTTCATCTATTCCTATATACCTTGGATTTTCAGGATCCTTGAAACTGATATGAGTAGTCACAATCTCCGGATGTGCCACAAGAATTGCCTGTGGATTCATTTGAAGAATCCTATCCAAAGAACCTGTATGATCATAATGTCCATGACTTATAACGATTTTATCCAAATTTTCCAGACTTATTCCCATTTTCTTGCTGTTTTGAAAAATGGCCTCACCCGAACCCATATCAAAAAGTATTTTCTCCGTATGAATCTCCAGATGGGCAGAAAAACCATGTTCGGATCTATAGGAAAAGGAAGCGTTATTATCCACCAAAACACGTATTTTTACAGTCATCTCACCCTCCCGCCTGGCATTGCAATGAAGTGACAGTGACAACAGGAAAAACAATTGTCCGAACTTTAGCGGAAGCTATATCCTGCCGTTTCGAGAAAATTTCCAATTTGTTCAATGTAAAAAAATCAATGATCGCAAGCGTTCACGCCTGCCTTCAACTCACCTTTCAAGAAAGCATTAGCGAGATTTTCAGGAGTATCTGGTGAACAACCGACAAGAACCTCAATATTCTTTTCCTTGAAAAGTGATTGAGCCATCTCCCCCATACCACCGGCAATAATCATGTTTACACCTTTATCTCCCAGCCATTTAGGCAAAAGCCCTGGTTGATGGGGAGGTGCATCCAAATTTGTCCTTGAAATGACTATTTTCTTTTCCATATCCACTTCCATTACAGCAAAGGCGTTGCAATGTCCGAAGTGAGGGTTCAGCTTGTTGTTGTTAACTGGAATAGCAATCTTCATCGTATTCTCCTTTTGGTTTTTAGCTACAAAAAAATTCTTGATCTTGGATACAAGATTCGAATTTACCTCTTTCGATTCATCTTTTTTAAGACCAAGTGAGTTTCGAACTTTTTCTACTATTTCTGAAAGTACTGTTTCTTCCTTCTCAATGAAAGTTGTTCTCCCTTCATCAGAATCAAGCCTAATATCAGGCTCAATAGGAATGGATCCGAGAAGGGGAAGGTCAAACTGTTTGGCAAGAGTCTCTCCTCCGCCTGAACTGAAAATGTCTGTTTTTGTCCCACAATGAGGACAAACAAAACCGCTCATGTTTTCCACAATACCAATCACATCCAAAGAAAGCTGTTTGCAGAAGTTAAGTGACTTTCGAACATCTGCAGCTGAAGCTTCCTGTGGTGTTGTAACAACAAGCGCTTTTGTATCTTTTCCTAAAGTTTGCACCACTGAGAGGGGTTCATCTCCTGTTCCTGGAGGTGAATCTACAACAAGCATATCCAGATCTCCCCAGCCGACATCCCGAATGAGTTGTTTTATGACTCCGATTTTCATTGGACCTCGCCAGATGACGGCATCATCAGGATGACGGAGCATAAATCCCATGGAAATCACCTTGAGATTATTAAGCCGTTTTATTGTAACAGGAACAATAGCTGTCCCATCAGAGGTTAGTCCTTGTTCCTTTATTCCCAACATTAAAGGCACGCTGGGACCGTGAAAATCCACATCAAGCAGACCTACACGCAAGCCTGAAAGAGCCAAGCCTGCTGCCAGATGAACAGCCACAGTACTTTTTCCGACTCCTCCTTTTCCAGAAAGGACAACAACCTTGTTTTTTATGGTTGAAAGCCTGCCAGCAATCTGGGCATCCTCTTCTGCCTGGCTTGGCTGAGTCTCCTTCGGTATTGAACAGGAAGAAACCGGCTTTTTTTCATTTTTCTCCTTGTAAGAAGCAACGACTTTTTTCAAGGTATCTACAGAAAGAAGGGCGCAATGAAAAGATTCCGTTGGAATATCACCGGCTACAGCTAACACTTCCTCAGGGATCATCTTATCAAAATAGGAAAGTCCCTTTCCACAAACGAGATTTGCAGCTGCTGTCCCACATGCTATGGAATCCGCACATCCATCTGTTGTAAATGAGGCTTCCGTAACCATTCCATCCTGAATGCGAAGCCAGAATTCCATCGTATCACCGCAAGATCCCGTAAGTCTCCCATTTGCATCAGCCTGTTTGAGCGGACCAAAATTGTGCGGGAGTGTTCTCTTTACTTGTTCATAGTCATGTTGGTACATAATTTTTTCCATACTCCTTGTATTTCAGATTTTAATTTTTGATTTTCAGTTTCAATGATACTTTTTCCCTGCAGTTGTGCCTGTGTGAATGTCTTGTCGTAAGAGATGCGTCCTAGGATAATTCCTCCTGCTTTCAAACTTTCTTCCTCGATAGTATTAGTCATTTCCGGATTTACGTCCCACTTGTTAATACAGACAAAAAGTTTTATTTTAAAATGCTTTGCCAGGTCTGCAACACGTTTCAAGTCATGTCTTCCTGAAACTGTCGGTTCAGTCACGGCCACAACAGCATCAGCACCTGTCACAGAAGCAATAACCGGGCAACCAATTCCTGGAGGACCATCTACAAAAAGAAAATCATAATTTCCTTTCTCCGCAATATTTCGCGCCTCTTTCCGTACAAGTGAAACAAGCTTCCCGGAATTCTCTGATGCGGTCCCCAGTTTGGCATGAACCAAGGGTCCCACCCGAGTCATCGATTTCATCCAGACGCCACAATTCCGATCAGGGAAATCGATGGCTTTCACAGGACAGAACTGGACACAGACACCGCAGCCTTCACAAGCATTTGAATCAATATCAAAACGGATATCCCCTGATGACGTTTCCGTTTTCTTGACAGCATCAAACTTGCAAACTTCAAGACATCTTCCACAGCCAATACAGGTCTTATTGCGGATGATGGCTTCATGACCGGATATGAAATCGTGCTGTTCCTGGATTTTTGGTTGCAAGAGAAGATGCATATCAGCAGCATCCACATCACAATCCGCAATGACAGGATGATCCGCCAAAAAAGAGAATGCCGCAGTAATACTTGTTTTCCCCGTTCCACCTTTTCCGCTTATGATCACAATCTCTTTCATGACAGTCCTCCTTTCTTCTCTTTTACAGAAGCATCAATCTTTTGCCTAAGAGAGAGAAAAAGATTCCTATATTCAGGGAGGGCATCAATCATCCTGATTCCTTTCGAATAAGCCTCCATGATACGTCTGTCATCCGGAATTTCCAGTAAAAGAGGGATTTTTTTAGTCTTGCAATATTCATGAACCCTGTTATCACCTGATCCATTTCGGTTGACAACAACACCAAAAGGAAGTTTTAATTCCTGGATCATATCCACTGCCAAAGAGAGATCATGAAGTCCGAAAGGTGTAGGCTCAGTCACAAGTACAACAAAATCCGTATCACGGACAGAGGTAACAACAGGACAGGATGTACCTGGGGGAGAATCTATGATGACAAGGGGGGCTGATTCACTCATCTTCTTGAGGGCGCGGATGACAGGGGGCGATGTGGATACACCTACATCCAGCTTTCCCTGAAGCAGTGTCATTTTATCCTTCCTGAAGGTTGTAATTTTTCCAATTGTTCTTTCGACTTCGGTTATGGCTCCACGTGGACAAACGAGCTTACAACCACCACAACTATGACAGAGTTCTGGGAAGATGAGAGGCTTTGTCCCAAAAGCTACGATAGCCTTATACTGGCAAAATCTAGCACACAATCCACAAGCATCACATTTGGATTCATCAACAATCGGAACCAACACATTTACCGGCTTCTCGCTTATTTGTTCTGCTGAAAGAAAAAGGGCAGCATTGGGTTCTTCCACGTCACAATCCAATAGAGTGACAGGTTCTTCGTAAATGCCAGCCAAGTTGACGGAAAGCGTGGTTTTGCCTGTTCCACCTTTTCCAGAAGCAATAGATATTTTCAATTCATAACTCCTTCATCCTTGTTTCTAAGTAAGGATTTTGTCGTACTGTGAAGGACATTGGTACCCAAAGGAACATTCAACATTTCTGAAACAATATCACTTTTGGCTTGAAGAAGGAAAAAAGTTTTCTGATGTGTATCATGCAAAGATTCATAATTACCCTGTCCTTTAGAGATGATCATGAATCTCTTTACGTAACCAAGGGACCATCTCCTCAACGATCTTTGAAATCTTTCGCTTTGCTTCCTGATAAGGATCCTGCTGTGAGAAATATTTCCTGATTATGCGTTGAATATGCTGCACCTGATATGGAGGAGACCGGGAATAATCCATACTTGTAATCCATGTTAACACGTCACGCATCACATTCTCCATTACCTGAGGATCATCTGTCAAAGCCTTGATAGATTTTAAAGCCTGCTTAACAAAACAAGAAACACATTCAGTCGTCTCCATTTTATCAGATCCAGTGCGATGCCACATTGGCATCTTCCAGAGGTTTGAGCAATCCAGCCTGGAGCTGCTGTAGTGCTTCGGATATTGTCTTGGCTGTTGTGTTATAAACTTTGATACCAGCCATGGAAAGGACCTTGAAGGCCTTAGGGCCACAATTCCCTGTAACTAGGGATTCAGCACCAGAACGGGCAACCGCTTCTGCAGACTGGATTCCTGCACCTTGAGCCAGATCCATATTTTGATTGTTGTCAAACACAGTAAAGGATTTCTGTTCTGTATCATAGATGAGAAATTTCGGAGCACGACCAAATCGTTGGTCTAATGCAGATTCGAGATTTTCACCTGATGTAGTAAAAGCAATTTTCATAAGTATCTCCTTCTCCTATTTTTTCTGGTTTACAAAGCCAAAAGATCAGGGATTTTAAAATTAAAAAACATAGTCTGAGTCGAGTATGATTTCATACGTATCTTTAAGGGTAAAGAGGGGACATGTCTCGATCCCCTCAAAGTCCCTTGTTTTTAAGCAAGATCTACACAATTGAACTTTTATCCTTGATTTTGATTAAGTTCAATGCGCTTTCCTGCCCAAAAAATGCTGACAAGTCATAGCCTCATTAAGCATCCTTGTCATCTTCCTTATCCAATTCAGAAATCCTAGAATTCAACCCTTGGATTTCTTCCTGGAGAGAAGAGACATAAGCTTTGAGATTATCTTTCACAGCTTTCTTGCTTTGTGTGGGATAAGCATACTGGTCAAACTGATAGCCTCGGCCCCAACCTGGGAGACCAGTTGCATAAAACTGGTTCCTGTAACCATGACCACCACCCATTCCAAAGCCTCTTCCAAATCCAGCTCTTCCACGGCCAACATTCATAAACCCTGGCATTCCATAACCATTACAAAAGCCAGCGCCTCTTCCTGTCCTTGACCCCATTCCCATGGGACCTGTACCATTTCCTCTAGCCATATCGTGCCTCCTTAAAATAATTTTTTTTCATTTTTTTTGTCTTCTAAATCCATGCCCACCTCTCCAGCCATGATGTCTTCTGCAACCTGGCATCAGGTATCGCGTATTGGAAAGCTTCCCTTGGAGCCAAGCTTGCAAGACCTCATCAATCTCTCCAGAAACAAAGGAAAGAACCTCTATTTCTTTTGATGCAAGAATCTGTCGTGCACCGCAGGAGATAGAACCGCAGATAAGCGTCTTTACCTTTTTCCTCTCTAGAAAATCCGCTTTTGCAAAACATGACTCTTTCGGCAAAAGAAAGTCATCCCGTTTTAATGAACCATCCTCAGAGCGTGAAAAAAAGGCAACAGAGGAAGCGGCGTCAAAAACAGGCGAAACCCTTCTGTTCCATGATGTAATCGCTATATTCATAACAATGATATTGCAGAAAACGTGCCATGGGGAAAAAAATAATCTTCAGGTTAATTCGCATAAAGAACCCATTTAGAGAAGCAAGAAAACAATCTTTATCTTAAAACGTTGCAATAAAGCAACATTATGTAACAATATTGCAACAAGACAGATCAGATCTTATACTTCAAACTTCCTGTAGGACATTTCTCCACGCATTCCAGGCATTTGGAACAGTTGAACGAAGAAGCCGCATTTTTTTTACCTTTCTGATAAACACTATATTCAGGATTCAAAGCGGCTAGATAACAATTCTTATCACATATACCGCAAGAAATACAAATTGATTCATCCTTCCTGATTTTTACAGGTGAGAGCCTATTAAAAAAGCCACCAACCCATGCAACAGGACATCCCAGCTTATGATAATTATAAATCTGGATATTTTTTGCGTCCTTATCAGCACTCAACAGGATTTCCACAAAAAGACCAATAGGACATATCCATCTACAGAACACTTTTCCGAATATGACTCCTATAATGGTCCCGGCCATCAGAAGGTAAATGAGGATATCCTTGAAAAGATACATTAGAACCATGATGCTGAGCGCAAAAACGATTTGAATCAGACGTCTATGTCTGATGATTTTTTTTATCATAAAATCTCCTATCTGTTCGAATTCGTCATATTTTTCATTGACAATCTGAAATATAAGACCTATATTATCCTTCACTCATTTCCAAGGAGTCTTCCATGGACTGTACCCAATGCCTCTCAAAAGGATGCAGAAAAAACAATGCCTGTACATCCGACAAACATCTTTATATAGAGGAATATGCGAATCCTAAAAACCAATCCATTACCAAAGCCGCGTCAAAACTTGTGGATAATGGCAGAGCTGGCAAACTCAACAGATTGGAAGAGATCATAGAGTATTGCCAAATTAGGGGACATAACTATCTTGGCGTGGCCTATTGTTACGGCATGGAAAAAGAGGCTACGACATTGCGGAAAACCCTCAAACAGGCAGGGTTTAAACTTGAAATGGTCTCTTGCACTGTTGATGGCCTATCTGAAACAGAACTCGACAAGATGAAAACAAAAAAGACTGTCTCATGCAACCCTTTAGGTCAGACCAACGTCCTCAACCGCAAAGGGGTTCAGTTCACCATCCTGATGGGATTATGTCTAGGACATGACGTCATACTCCAGAACAGTTTAAAAATGGATCATACAGTCTTTGTTGTAAAAGACAGAGTTCTTAACAACAATCCTATACAAGCTCTGCCAGGATTCATCTCACAAGAAGACCAATTCCTCATGAATTTACCAAAAGATTTTCACCTTATCGATTCAGAAGCCTTGAACCATGTCCTTTCTGAAAAAAGGGAATCCGCCACTATCATCGACCTCAGACCTGTGGAACAGTATAATAAAAACCATATCAAAGGTGCAGTCAATAGCCCCTTGAACCTGCTTATCACTGATTATAGGAGCATCCTAAAACATCCTGATACTCTTACCATAGTGTACTGTAATGGAGGCATACAATCCATTTACACGGTGATGTTCCTTGCCATGAAAGGATATAAAAATGTAAAGAGTCTCCAAGGTGGATTTTCCAAATTCCTAGGAACTTATCCTCATAAGGTGACACCATCTTGAAAACTCCTGAAAAAACTTCTCCTTATTCATTAAAAATTCTCAAACAGGAAGGGATTTGAATTCTATCATTTATAGTGAAGCCTTTCTTATTTTATGCAAGAAGAATCTTTTTGATCGTATTTTCCAAACCACTTTTTGACATGGCTCCAACGGACATCTGGGGCTTTCCCTCTTTAGGAATAAACAGCAGGCTAGGAATTGATCTTATTCCAAAAGCCATTGCAAGATCCTGTTCCTTATCCGTATCAATTTTGAAAACATCAATTTTGCCCTCATATTCCTTGCTCAGCTGTTCCAAAACAGGTGAAACCATCTTGCAGGGCCCGCACCAATCCGCATAGAAGTCGATTACACAAGGCTTTTCACCCTGGAACTTCCATTCATTCCCCGAAGTAAAATCAAAAACCTTTTGTTTAAACTGGTCAGATGTAAGATGTTCTAACATTATTGATCTCCTTATCTAAAGTTGATTATACTCTTGCAAAAGCCATACCAAAAAAACATATTACTTATTTACCACTCATTATTGGATTAAGAATAAACAAGCCAAAAAATTAACATCAAATTAACGTTAACATAAATTTTCCTTTTTTATAAAATGAATCAACTCTGATTTGACATTCTTCCTGTTGAATCAGTTCAAGTGGTCTCATGATCTTGAAAACTTCTAAAGAAAATACTCGCATCAATTCAGAACGACTTTCGAATCCGACCATGAAAGCAGGAATCATTTGAATTGATGATATAAGCCTTGTCTAAATTGTCAAAAAGAAAAACAAGAAATAACCACTAAACCGATATAAAATATCCCATTCCATTTTTGACTTTTCATTGCTTTTACACTAACTTTATCCGTTCTTATGACCTTCAAATTTCTTACGAGGTGCTGAATGGATATACAAAAACTGAAACAGTCCGCTAAAAACATGCGGAAGAACATCATAACTATGCTCACGGAAGCGAAATCAGGTCATCCAGGAGGCTCCCTTTCCATAGTCGAAATCCTTGCTTACCTTTTCATCGAAAAAATGAAAAGAAACAAGGCAAACGCTCTTGATCCCAACCGTGACCGCATCATCCTTTCCAAAGGTCATGCCGTCCCTGCTCTCTATTGCGTATTTGTTGAAACAGGCATCCTCAAACAGGAACAGCTCAAAACTCTACGTAAAGTTGATTCGCTCCTGCAAGGGCATCCTGATCGCGTCCTGATGCCTGAGGTGGAAGCCTCCACAGGTTCGTTGGGACAAGGACTCTCCATTGCGCAGGGGATCGCGCTCGCTGCTAAGACTGACAAGAAAGATTATAAAACATACTGTATCATGGGCGATGGCGAAACGCAGGAAGGGCAAATCTGGGAAGCTATCATGTCTGCTCCCAAATTCAAACTCGATAACCTCATAGCAATCATCGATTATAATCATGGTCAGATTGATGGCAAAGTAGAAGAAGTCATGCCACTCGAACCACTCAAAGCAAAACTCGAAGCTTTCAATTGGGAAGTTTTTGAAGTCAATGGACATGATTTCAACGAGATCGATGCTGTCATGAAAAAATGTGACAACTTGAACGGCAAGCCAAAATATATCATCTCCCATTCCATCAAAGGGAAAAGTGTTTCTTTCATGGAAGGTAACATCAAATGGCACGGCACTGCCCCCACTTCTGAAGAGATGGAAAAAGCGCTCGCTGACATTGAAAATTCATAAAGGAGTCTGATCATGGCAAAAGCAACAAGAGAATCTTTCGGCGAAGCCCTCGCTTCCCTCGGTGATAAATATAAGGACATTGTAGTACTCGATGCTGATCTTGCAAAAGCGACAAAAAGTGAAATCTTCTGGAAAAAATTCCCAGACCGTTTTTTTGAAATGGGAATCGCAGAAGCCAACATGGTTGGCACAGGGGCAGGCCTCGCTCTCGCAGGAAAAATTCCTTTCATTTGCAGCTTCGGTGTTTTCCTTACAGGACGTTATGACATCATCCGGATGTCTATCGCTTACTCACAGGCAAACGTAAAAATCGTAGGAACACATGCTGGCATCGGAATAGGTGAGGATGGAAACAGTCAAATGGCTTTGGAAGATATAGCCATCATGCGCGTACTTCCCAACATGGTTGTTGTCCAGCCTGCTGATGATATCGAAACCAGACAAGCTGTTGAATATGCTGCCCAACATAAAGGTCCCATGTATCTCCGCTTCTCCCGCCAGAAACTGGATGATGTGAATGGCGCAGATTATAAGTTCCAATTCGGAAAAGGTGTCACACTCAAAGATGGAAAAGAAATTGCCATCTTCGCAACAGGCGGACTCGTTAGCCCAGCACTTTCTGCTGCCAAAGAATTGGAAGCTGAAGGTCTCAGCGTTGCTGTCATCAACATCCATACCATTAAACCTCTTGATGAAGATATTGTTGTACAATACGCACGCAAAGTGAAAAAACTGATGACCATGGAAGATCACAGCATTATCGGCGGACTCGGTGGAGCAGTTGCGGAAGTGCTCGCAGAAAAACAACCAGCACTCCTCAAACGAATCGGCATGAACGATCTCTTCGGAGAATCCGGCACAAACGATTCCCTTTACAAGAAATATGGATTTGATAAAGAGGGAGTAAAAGCTTCCATCAAGAAGTTCGCTAAAGAGTAATTTTTAGGAGGGGGGGACGTTTAAAACAGTAAACAAAATTGGTTTACATTAATCCCCCCTAGGTTCGGCTGTTTTTTTGTAGTGTCAACCTCTTTTCAGCGGGTCATGCTGCGTATTCCGTTCAAGGTATCCACCCGTTCCGGAGCAAGGTATCCACTTGGAC
>DYKD01000175.1 GCA_020722765.1 Brevinema andersonii
TAATTTTTCGTCACGAGAAACATCTACGGCTTTCGCATTATTAAGCAAATCAATCAAGGCATCCTTATCGCTCCGCATATCCTTCAACCAGTCATCCAGGCGCAGGTCTTCGAGGTTGATCTTCAGTTTCTTACCCACTTGCCATTCTTCTTCAGCTTCCTCATCTTCACTGAATTCTTCCACATCTGGTGTAGGCATTTCAATGACGGACTCGTCTTTTTGAGCCTGGTTTTTCCTGAAAGATTCAATCTTGTTTTCCAGATCTTCTATCTTCTTCAAAGTCTTTTCCAAAGAGATCTCAAAAGACTCGATGGAGCTTTCCAGACGCTTCAGGTAATTCACTTTCATCATGTTGGCGAGGACATTTTCACGGTCGGTCTGTGTGAATCCTATCAGATCAGGCCTTTTGATGTCATACTTCGATATGGAATCCTGTTTGAGGTATGCTGATGGCGTGAAAATCACAAGCTTATATTTCATTATGGTCTTGTTGATGGCATCATAGGAAGGGAAACGTTTCTGCAGATCGATTTCCGGATAGACGGAGCGTGGTTTGAGTCTATCAGGAAAAGTTCCCATGGATTTCACGTCATAGAACGAAACAATGTGCTTCCTGCTCCGTGCGATCGTGAGCTCATCCAAGAGCTTAAAGAAAGAGGAATCGAGCTTTTCCAACAATTGTTTGAGGGAACGTTGTGGGTTCTTTTTAGGATCAGCCCAATTTGTGAATTGTGTCTGAGCAAACTTCAAAGTGGCAGCTATATCCCGTATCTGACAACTTTCATACAAGGCAGAATGATTTCCCAATGTGATGAGTGAAATCTGGTTCCTCAAATCACGAAGATTGTTGTTCACGGGTGTTGCTGAAAGCATCAGGACTTTTGTCCTCACTCCAGCTTTCATCACTTTCTCCATGAGCGCTTTGGCCCTGTTCCAATGTTTTTCCCCTTTCTCATCCGTATGTTCCAGAGGATTTCCCCTGAAATTATGGGATTCATCAATGACCACCAGGTCGAAAGCACCCCAATTAAAATTATCTAAATCAATGCCATTGGCAGCTGATGAGCCTGACTTTCTTCCCACATCAGTATGATGAAGAACTGAATAACTGAAACGGTCCTTCACAAATGGATTGAGTTCATGTCCCTGGTTAGCCTGATAGATTGTCCAATTTCTGGCAAGCTTTTTTGGACAGAGGACGAGAACACGATAATTGAGCAGTTCAAAATATCTGATGATGGCAAGAGCCTCATAAGTTTTTCCAAGACCCACGCTGTCTGCAATGATGCACCCATTATGCTTGAGTATTTTGTTGATGGCACCTTTAACACCGTCTTTCTGAAAATCATAGAGTGAATTCCAGATATCACTATCAAAGAAACCTGTTTTCTCATCTAGAAGTCCGCCTAATTTCTGATCCTTCAGATAATCTGCAAAAATATGGAAGAGTGTCTTGAAATAGATGAATTCGGGATCATTCTCAGTATACAACTGTTTGAGATAAGCCAACACCTGTTCCTTTACATCTTCAACCAAACCGGACTTGTTGTTCCACAAATCATCAAACCATCTCTTCAATTCCTGTCGGTCTCTGTCACTATCCACAACCATGTTCAATTCGATATTATGGCTATCGCCAAGTCCCAAACCGTTGACTGTGAAGTTGGAGCTTCCCGCAATCGCTTTTTCAATACCGCTTTTCTGGAGGATATGGTAAAGTTTGCCGTGAAGAAAATTCGGTTTCACCATGGAACGTATTTCTACCTTTTTCTCGATCCAATCAGAACATTCTTTTGCGATATTTTTCTGAGACAACCGTTTAGAGAGGGGGATGCCCAACCTGAAACTTCCAGTTGCATCATTCTCAATGGCAAATTCCTTGGGAGTCTGTTTTTCCGGGTCCAGAGTCTTTATGAAAGTGGGTTCACCGAAGAGGAAGCGGAGCTTATCAATGTTCCCCAATTGTTCTTGGAGATGTTTATAGGCATAAATGGTGAAATAAGCAGACACGATGGAGAGGGCTGAACCGTCCAAGATATTCTGTTTAAGGAAATCACCAACCTTCCCATTTTCATGGTTATCGCGGATGAAAGAATCAGTCACGTTAAGCTCCCTTGTTTGACTTGGAATGGTTCAACGCCATCCTAGACTTGGCATATATTGTTCCTTTCTGATACCTGTCCAATCTACTATAAATATACTGTTTTGTCATGGTTTTCTTACTGGAAAAGTGTATCAGTTTTGGGCAAATTCATCAAAGAAAATAGATTTTATGTACGACAAAAACTTCCTTAAACCATTGTATCCTTCCAAAGAAAATATTCTTACAATTTCATCCAATCTTGACTTATAAAAATCATAGCGCTAAATTCAAGTCAAGAGCTATCCTTAGGAGGTTCTCATGGGACTTTACCTAAGGGATGGTGGAATCACCAAATTTGTTCATTTACATAAAACTAAAAGCATTTTTTGGCAAGACGTTATACCGATGTACATAGAATACCCAAGTCTTCACAAACCGAAATCTGTCCGTTCGGAATGTCAAAATTACAATATCAATTCTCTGTGGCTTGCGCATGTCGGAAACATTATCTCTTCAATGGGAAGACGTTCATTGTGAACAGCAACAGACCGGTAAGTCCAGAGACGTTTTCAAGGAAGATGTTACAAAAGTGTTACAATGCACAAACAAAGATGTTAT
>DYKD01000176.1 GCA_020722765.1 Brevinema andersonii
TTGAAAGAAGGACTGAGGTCATTGTTCTTTTTCCCAAAAATGTCCCAATAAAAAGGCATATCAGCAAAGAATTTACCATCCTTATATACTGCAGCATAAAGCGTGTAAGCATCATCTATAGAAACCGTCCTATTAGTGAAAGGCAATCCACCTCCATTAGAAGAAGTCCTTACTACAACAGAAAGCTTACACATCATATACGCACGTCTCAGCATTGAGACCGCTTCTCGGTATTTTGGATCAAGCAACACTACAGCAGAAAGCGACTGTATGGCATTATCGCAGTCATTTTTAGAAAGGGCATCCACACCTGCAAAGTAATAATCTTTCAGTGTCTTGGACTTCTCATAAGCTTTTTCCAGATAAAGCTGTGTCTTCTTGTGGCCGGGATTCAAGGAAAGATCCTTTAGCCATTCTTCGGCAGCTTGCTCATAATCGCGCATCAAGTAAGCGCGCAATCCGTTCTGAAAAAATGCAGAGTCTTCAACTGCAAGAAGCGGATTCAAAAACCATAGAGAACCTATTAACAGAAAAATAAAAATCCGTTTAATGGAAAAGTGATAATTTCTTTTCAATGCTGAACACTCTCCAAGGGTGTGAGGTTCAAAAAGACATTTTTGACACCCTTCACTGACTTGAATCTATCTGCCAAATCAGTTACCTTGCCGACCTGTCCTTTGAATATGACTACTTCCAGACAATTATAGTGATCCAAATGCACATGCTGAGAAGAGATAATCATATTCCCTTGATCATGCTGAATAGCTGTCAATTTGTTCAGGAGATCTCTTTTATGATGGTCATAGATGAGGGTTATGTTTCCCGCAACTTCTTCAGTTCCTTTCCAAGAATGTTTTTGGAGTGAAGACCGCATAAGATCTTCCACTGCCCTGGATCTTGTCGGATATCCCCGTTCTCGGACAAGCCTGTCAAAATGTTTCAGCAAGTCACCTTCAAGTGATATCCCAAACCGTACAAGTGAAGCCACGAATCCTCCCAAAAAAATCACGAATGTAAAAAAATACTACAATTACCTGACATAGTCAAATTTACATCATAAGGATATGGTTTGCGCAGAAACGGCAAGACCATTTCATAAAAGGACAGAGCTATAGATGACTTATTCTTTTTCTCCGAATACCAATGCTGAATAGATATAGAGATCAGCCTCTTTCCAACCATCCCAACCGAGGCCCGCCTTGTCCCTGCTGCAATGGCCAAGGAACTCCTCTTTAGTCCAGCCAGTCTCATGAGCTACTTGTGGCAGGAAGGTTCCGCTTCTGCGTCCTTTTGTCATATATATCCCATGGACGCCTATTTCAAACTGGTCAATAGAATCGATTTTTTTCAAAGGAGAAAGGACAGAAATCTCAATATCGACCTTATCCAATTCCGCTTTGGAAAGAGGCGGAAAGCGTGGATCATCAAAAGCAGCAGCTAGAGCCATTCCAGACACAGTCTGGTATAAAGGCTTATCAGATGTGAAAATTCCTATGCATCCACGCAGATGGACACCAAGATGAAGTGTAACAAAAGCTCCCAATTTTTCGGAGAGTCTCCCAGGGAAATCACCTTTGTCGGGGGAATATGTTCCCCCTGAATTGATGAATATTCCTATTGATTGTCTGACAAGATTCAAGAGTTTTCTCTTCTCTTCTTTTGTCAATGAGAAGCCCAGGTTATCCATATTTTCCTCCAAGAACTTAACGCAATCCCATGTCATTTAAAACAAACAAAATCGCTTTACATAAAGAAGCGCTTAAAGCGACTTGTTCCCAGGCTTCAGCCTCAGTCATATTCCTGTTTTCAAGACGTGTCTTTTTACTCAAAGCTATTGATTTATTTGCAATCATAGCAATTTCCCTAGCTACATCGTCTTCCAAATATTCAGGTCGTAAAACCATCTTTATCATCCTGTTGGTAATTTCTTGAAGCGATGCCAAAGCTTTTGTCTCAACCGCACCATCAAAATCTTGATGGTGGGTTTTGTTAAATTCATCATAAACACTGTTATGAAGCGGATTTGAAAGATCCCCAATGTAATGGAAGCAATATGCGAGGTGATATTCTGCATATCTTTTCTGCTGAGAAGCAGCAATATAATCATGTAAAGAAGCGAGAATAGAACCATAAAGATGACCATCCTGATCCTTGGTTCCGTTATACAGGCCTATTTGGCTTTTTACAAGCGCAACATCAATAACGAGTCCTTTAGGATTATCAAAATAATGGTTTAGCCCTTCCTTGTCTCCTGCCTTGAGTTTCGCGACATCTGCAGCAGCTGCATTGTAATATTTGTCATATCCTGCAGCTTTGGCAATTGCCAAATGCGTTTCATCATGCCAGGCGTTCAATAGGAACGGCCATAAATTCAAAAGAAGCAATATCTTAAAAAAAACACCCATACCCATCCTCTGATTAAAAAATTTGGAAAACAAGATAATTTTAAGATAATAAAATCAGGTGTTTTGTCAAAGAAATAGGCTTTCATATTTCTAAGCTTAGGATAATAAAGGGACGGTATAATAAAGGGATAATAAAGGGACGGTTCTCTTTAATAAGAGAAACAACAGTCATTATAAATAGAGAAAGCCAATTGAGATTGAGAACCGTCCCTATTCACTCATCTCCATTTTCCTTTCTGATCCCAAAGCCATTGATTTCCAAAGGCATGGCATTCT
>DYKD01000059.1 GCA_020722765.1 Brevinema andersonii
TAGGAAGCATCTGGGATAGTAAATCGAGGATGACGAGGCATAAAATCTCCTAAAATCTCCTAATCCAGAATAGAATGGAATGAGAATGGAAAAGTCTTGTATTCGACATTTGTTTTTTCTGGTTATAGCTATTAAACAAACTAAAGACGAAAAAAGTCCCAAATTTCAAAAAAAATTATAATTTTTTGAAAAAAAAGAAATAATCAAATGCACATATCAATGCAATCGATATCAACAATAAAAATCAGAACCGTCCCTTTACTCTTTTTACTCTTTACTCTTTCTACTTTCTAACCAGAACCGTCCCTATTCCCTTTCTGGGATCCTCCAGCACAGACAAACCAAATTCACGGGCTATGGCCATGCAATCGTCAAGATTAGCGGCTATGTCTTCAGGCTTGTGAGCATCTGAACTGATAATAACATGAATCTTATACTCTTTTGCAAGGCTCCAAAATTCCTTATGAGGATACATAGGCCGTGAGCCTTTTGATGTGTTCACATTTCCCTTTCTGATACCAAAGCCATTGATTTCCAAAGGCATGGCATTCTGCTCCGCTGCCTTCAATATCTGCCTGGAACAATCCACTGCTGTGTCATCCCATTCCAGATAACTGTTCACAAAAAGGTCAGGATGCGCTATAAAATCATATACGTCCTGGTTAATCATTTCCACTGCATGATCTGTATATGCTTTCAGATGATCCTGAGTGGTCACCCCTCCATACGTACCACGCCATTCCCCTTTGTAAGGGAACAGATGGACGCTTCCAATGAGATAGTCCAGTCCATGCTCACCCAAAAGATAATCTTTGTAGAAAGAAACAAATTCCAAAGAATGATCACATTCTGCGCCAGCTAAAACAATCATATTCTTCGATTTTTCTTTTTCATCCCTTATCATGGAGATATAGGAAGGAAAGTCTGAAAAATTCATCCTGAATTCTGGCCAATGATCTTTGGGAAGCGGAGAATGGTCAGAAATTCCTATGACATCAAAACCGGATAACTTGGCTGCATTGACCATATCCTTCACAGTCCCTTCTGCATGTTTACAGAGAGACGTATGCGTATGAAAATTCGTCTTTTTCATTATATATGTCCTTAACTGGTATCATTCGATAGTTTCGTATATCTGCTAGTTATATCGTTCTGGGATGGCGTTTAAAAGCGTCTTCACTCTGTTCAGATATGTATGATCTTTCATGACCCTTGCATGGGCATTTGCAAGGATTGTTTTCCTCTCTGTCTCATGCTCAAGATAGTATTTAATTTTTTCAAGGCAATCCTCCAGACTACCATCATACATAGCGATTTCCTTGTCAATGCTGAAATCATCAGATGCATGATGGCGATGTTCCATAAGTAAAAAACCACCACAGGCAGGAATACCGTAAGCCCGTTCAGTCAACCCCCAGCTTCTAACACCTGTTGAATCCACTGCTGCTACACAACTCAGGTTGATTTTTGAATTCTGTATCAGTTCAATCTGCTGAGAAATGGATAATGACTTTTCCCGAAAACTATCAATAAACATGTATTTGATTCCTTCTTTTTCCAGAAGTAACGCCAGTTTTTCCAGGAATTTTACACGAGCCGAATGTTCGGGATAGGAATCCTTGTTCAAATTTCCTACAAAAGAGACATCATAATCATAATCCTTTTTTGAAACCAATTCAGAAAGAAAAGATCCATGAAGATTGTATCTGGAAACCCATGCTGCGTTAGGAAGATAAAGCACTTTGGTACCTTTGATCCATCCTGTATTTTGAAGGGAGTGCGTTGCATAAATATCAATCATTCCTAAAAACAGGATCAGGTTCAATCTCCATGTATTTCTTGATTTGATATTCCACGGCGAATCGAGATTCCAAGTAGCCAATGGAATCCCTGCCTTTTTCAACTTTAGAGAGAGAGGGATAAACTTGCGTTTTTCATGAAACATTAATGTGAAAGCGATAATGACAAGGTCTGCCTGGATTTCTTTGATCTTTTTGGCATCCCAGATATCATCATGGACAACATGACCTAATTCCAGTAAGCTTTCCCTCAGGCGGATCATCCCTTTTCCATCATTTATGACAATCTTGAATGTTCTTATGACATGCCTCTCAACAATGACATCTCAGGATGTGGATTCAATCATATTCAAAGAAAAGAAATTTGTCAAATATGGGAAAAAACTGATGAGTCTCATTCAGCATCCAACCATGATAGTGGTGGAGCAGAATCCTTGATTCGTTTATTCCTGCCAGCTAAAAATACTAATAAGAACAGATTGACAATACAGAGTGCTAAAGCCATTCCCCAAAACCTGTCAAAATCAATCGAATTCCCGCTAGATGAACGCAACATATTTCCAATAGTCCCTGAAGCAAGGCTTCCAACAAGGGATCCCAATCCGATTGTCAAAACATTGAAAAGCTGATGGACCCCTGCCCTATTTTCAGGATTTGAATGGCTGTCAAGCAGAATCGCTGCTGAAGAAAAAAAGAACGTATAGGCAAGTCCATGAAAAAGAGTTCCAGACAAGATCAAAAGAGGATTCCCTTCAGAAAAAATAAAAAAAGCATAACGAGCCATATTGCAGGAAATCCCAAGCATAAGCAGGTTTCTGATTCCTAACCTTGTCAATAAGAGACCTAACAACAGCATTGCGGGAATCTCAAAAAACTGGCCTAGAGAGAGAAAAGGCAGGATCAAGGAGGGGGAAATCCCTGACTGGAAAAGAAAAAGTGATGAGCCAAAAATATAAAACCTTTCAACAACAACAGAGATAAAAGCTAAAACAACAAGTGCCATGACCTGTGGTTTCCTGATGACTTTAATGGAACCCCAGTGAAGAAGAGAGACCTTTCCCGTGCGATTCGGTTTCTGCTTTGCAGGTATAAAAAAAGCAAAAAATCCAAGCACTGCAAAAGTTACTGCACTTACAAGAATTGCTTCAGGCAATCTTTGTGCTATCAAAAGCCCATCGCCACCACGTAATCTGGACCATGAAAAAAGCCATGCTACACAAATCCATCCAAGAGTTCCAAAAACGCGGATACGTCCATAATCCTTTTTTCTGTCTTTTATATGGTGAAAAATGACAGTATTATTCAAGCTCGAACATGGTGCGAAGAGCATTATGTAAAAAAAATAGATACAAAGGAAGACCCAAAATCCATGCACATGAAACAGCAGGAAAAGCGAGGCTGATGCCCCAAACAGACAGAGACTAAGAAGTCGTTCTGAAGATACAAACCTGTCTGCAATGAAAGAACCTACAAGAGGAGCGATGATTGCTGAAGTGGCAGAAAGAGCCAGGATCATTCCTGCTTGGATATCAGTAAAATGAAGGTAATGGACAAGATAGAGGCTAAGAATCGGACCAATCGCACCCATTCCAAAAAAAAGCAAGAATGTAGATATGGCAAGATTGAACATTATTTTCCTTGCAAGAAACTGATCAGACAGCTATTTTGAACTCAATTTTTGGATGATGCTTATAATCTAATACACTTGTATGCTGATATTTCCAGTTAAAAATACCAGAAAACTGTTCAGTAGACACCTTGGGCAAAGGAAATAATTCACGTGTCAACTGTTCTTCAAGTCCAGAAACATGATCGATATAAATATGGGTATCACCTAAAAAACCGACTAGCCTTCCTTCCTGAAGCCCTGATTCTTTCGCAAGGAGATGCAAGAACAAGGCATAGCTTGCAATATTAAAAGGCAACCCCAAAGCGACATCAACAGACCTCTGGTTCCACATAAGGTTCAGCTTTCCAGCAGTCACTGTAACCTGCATACTATAATGACACGGGGGAAGAGCCATGTGTTTCAAATCCAAAGGATTCCACGCTGTGAGCATGAGCCGTCTGTCATCTGGATTGGTTTTCAGGTTGTTCACCAGATTCTTTAGTTGATCGATTCCTTTTCCTTCTGGAGGTGCATCAAACGAGAGATATTGGGCACCAAAATTTCGCCACTGCCAGCCATAAATAGGACCTAAATCACGTTCCTCCATCATTTTTTTCTGGGTTTCAGGATCATGCCCATAAGACACCTTGTCAGGACTACACCACTCATCCCAGATATGGTTGTTATTATCCTTTAGCCATTGTTTGTCAGTCAATCCTTTTATGAAAAATTCCAGTTCAGAAGCGACCAAACGAAAAGGGACACTTTTTGTCGTGACAAGGGGAAAACCATCATTCATATCATGTTCAAACATCATCCCTGCTATTGAAAGCGTATCAGTACCTGTGCGGTTCTGTTTTCTAACGCCTTCTTTCAGGATTTTCTGAACTATATCCAAATACGATTTCATAGCACGCTTTTCCCTAAAGAATGGATTGTAATAGTGAATAATATAACATTGTTGCTTGAAGTTGTCAAAATATTATCATTGAAACATTCTTTGCCATAGCAGAAGCACTCCCCACACTCAAAGCAGCAAAAAATCATTTATGGGACACAGTAATATTTATTTCTTACCTGGAGCAGATGTAAGCAGCAGTAAAACCCATACCGTTTCTTAATTGATTCAGGGCCTGTCTCGCCTTTTCTTTTGATGAGAAGGGACCAACACGTACACGGAAATAGAGCTTCCCATTTACTTTTGCACGTACAATATATGCTGAATATTTCTTTGTCACAAGCCTGTTTTGTATGGCTCCTGCCACATTCTGATGCTGATATGAGGCAACTTGGACAGTATAGGGTCTTGCTGAAGTCAACCTGGAATCGTCATAGGAACTGATGATTTTTACACTTGTTTTCCGGACGGGTTGCGTTTTTTTTACAATTACGGTTTTGGTCCGTGACTCTATAGTTGTCTTGACATGGCTATCATCACCCTCATGTTCAACAACTACCGCCTTCCGCTCGAAATCATCATCATCAACTGCCTGACTTTTTGGCGGGGTTGATTTAGGGATGGAATGCGCAATATCCTCTTTTGTAAGCTTGTCTTTAGGAAGTACCTGGTAAAATTCAAATTCACGGTTCTGGGTTTCTGTTGAAATCCTATTCAACATGAACGTATCAAAATGGACTCCACTCTCTGTGGATGGAGAAGAAATCTGATTCCCGTAGGACGAGCTTCCTGCCAGAAGATGCCTGCCAAAATAAAGACCTATGGCAAAACACAGACCAAATATAAGGATAAAGATAAGGCTAATCCAGAAAAGCCTGCTATTATCCAAGTTGAGTACATACATGGGATATGACCTGTTATTCTGTACAGCCATTGACCTATCCTAATAAAGAGTCTTATTAGTTTTCGGCAAGTATAGGAAAAATCTTAAGCTGTAAAAAACACAATATGAATGAGAATAGACGGGGAAAATAGACGTTTCTTAATGTCTGTGGAGGTTAAAACATGAAGAATCCAAGAGAAGCCAATCAGATAGTAAAAATCTCTTTTTCTTTGGATTTGTAGAGTTCATCAGCTTTTTTAATAAATTCATCTGTTATTTTCTGGATTTCAGCCATAGCTTTTTTGACGTCATCCTCACTCACATGGCCATCTTTCTTTATTTTGTCAACAGCCTCGTTACTCTCCCTGCGGACGCTACGTATAACGACCTTGGCCTCTTCAGTCTTTGTATGAGCAGTCTTAGCGATCTGTTTTCTCTGTTCTTCAGTCATCTGGGGAAGATTAAGGCGGATGATCTTCCCATCATTAGAAGGATTGATTCCAAGATCGGCCTTAAGGATTTCTTTCTCAATCGCACCGAGCATGGACTTGTCAAAAGGCTGAATAACAATGAGGCGACTCTCTGGAGCAGTAATATTGGCCATATATTTAAGGGCCGTAGGAGTCCCATAATTATCAACTTTGATGCCATCCAACATCGCAGGATTCGCTTTCCCTGACCTGAGGTTCTTGAACTGCCCTACCAGGCTATCAATTGATTTCTGCATGTGATTTCGCGTATCAGAGTAGATATTATTCAGCATGGTTCTTCTCCTATGTAAGTTCCAAAATCCTTTCCATTAATGAGTATATCCGCAAGAGAATTTTTCCTGTAATAATTGAAAATAAGGACAGGAATCCTGTTCTCCCTACAAATGGAAATTGCCGCAGCATCGATGACCTTAAGATCCTTTGTAAGGATTTCCGAGAAAGAGATACATTTATGAAATTTGGCATCCTTGAATTTTTTGGGATCCTTGTCATAGACCCCATCAACCTTGGTAGCCTTCAAAATGGCATCCGCATGGATTTCAGCAGCACGAAGAGCAGACGCAGTATCTGTAGTGAAGACTGGATTTCCTGTGCCCCCACCAAAAATGACAACCCTGCCCTTTTCAAGATGATGGACGGCTTCCTCTCTTACGAAAGGTTCAGCGATCTTGACCATTTCAAAAGAAGTCTGCACTACTGCAGGAACGCCTCTTTTCTTGAAGATATCCGCCAAAGCCAAGGCATTGATGATAGTGGCCAACATCCCCATGCTGTCACCAACAAACCGGTCTATTGTAATGGAGTTAAGTTCTTTCTGGCGGGAGGTCTCGCCTCGGAAGATATTGCCTCCACCAACAACGATGGCTACTTGGACGCCACCTTTTACAAGCTTTGCAATCTGTCCACTGAGTTCAGCGATGACGGAAGTATCAATACCAAACTCCCGTTCACCGCCAAGGACTTCTCCACTCAGCTTGATGAGAACCCTCTTAAAACGAGGACGTTTAGCCAAATCTCATTCTCCCAGCACATATCTCACAAATCTCTTGACACGGACATTCTCTCCCGTCTTAGAGGAAAGTTCCGCAATCAAGGCTTTAATCGTTTTTTCCTGATCTTTGATGAAAACCTGTTCAACAAGACAGACATCAGAATACCATTTTTCAAGTTTTCCTTCAGCTATCTTCTGAACAACAGCTTCAGGTTTCCCTGACTGCTTTGCCTGTTCAATATAAATATCCTTTTCACGCTTCTTGGCATCTTCAGGAACATCTTCCTTGGAGACATAAAGAGGCGCAGAGGCGGCTACCTGCATGCAAAGATCTTTGGCAAGCTGCCTGAACTCTTCTGTACGAGATGCAAAATCAGTCTCGCAATTGAGTTCCAAAAGAACACCCAGTCTTTCACCAGGATGAATATAGGATGTTACAACTCCTTCGCCTGTGGCTTTCCCTCCACGCGATTCGGCTTTGGCAATGCCTCTCTCACGCAGAAGCTTGACAGCTTCCTGAATGTCCCCTTTCTTCTCAATCAGGGCATTCTTGCAATCAAGCATTCCTGCCCCTGTTATATCACGCACTTTCTTGATATCTGCAGTCGTAATATCAGCCATTGTCTTATACTCCTTTTAATCTGCCAACTATTTCTTTTCAGCCTGATACTGTTCTCGGAGAATCTCCTCCTCAGTAGGCTGAGCAACCTGTGCGGACATCTTTTCAACAGGCAAATAATCCTCATCAGGTGAAAAACTTGTCTGTGTGCCCATCTCTTCTTCTGTCGCCTTATCCACTCGGGAAACATAAGCGACATTTTCAAGACTCTCAGAAGTCTCTTCTGTTCCTTCTTTTGTCATCTGCAATTCTTTCTTGCCACTGATGACAGCATTCGCTATGACACCTGCAAAAAGGTTTACAGCACGGATGGCATCATCATTTCCAGGAATCGGGTAATCAATGACGAGTGGGTTGCAATTCGTATCCACAACAGACACAATAGGAACCTTCATCTTTCTTGCTTCTTTGATCGCAGTTGTCTCGATAGAAGGGTCAATGACAAACATGGCATCAGGAATACGATTAAGATTACGGATACCACCCAAAGGTTTGAGCATCTTATCCCGCAGCTTCTGGAACTTAAGAATCTCTTTTTTCGTGTAGTTTTTCTCTTTGAGAGGATCATCAAGGATTCCCTCATATTCGTCGAGTTTCTGTTTGCTCTTCATAATAGTTGCAAAATTCGTGAGCAAACCACCTATCCAGCGATTGCTGACATAGGGCATTTCACAGCGCTGAGCCTCTTTTTCAATAGCTTCTTGCGCCTGTTTCTTTGTTCCTACAAACAGGATGTTACCGCCTTTTGCGACAACCTGCTTGACGAACGCGTAAGCCTTGTCCACATAGTCAACCGTTTTCTGCAAGTCCAAGATGTGGATCCCTTTTCTTTGTGTGAAAATAAACGGTTTCATGCGTGGATCCCAACGCTTCGTCTGGTGACCGAAATGGACGCCGGCCTCCAGAAGCTCTTTCATTGATACAACTGACAAGGTTATTCCTCCTTGGAATTTGAATTTAATGTCCTTTAAAATAGCCTTTTTATCGTATTATGTCAAATTTTTGGGAATGAAAAACAGATTATTTATCCATTAACCAAGACTCTTTCCTGCTATGCTTCCCCAATTTTTCCTGAGCACTGCAAAGAACCCGTTTGATGACTGTGTTGAACCTGAAAACCAGCATTATCAGGAATGGAAGAGACATTCCTTATTAATTTTAAAGCTATTTCAATTCTTTTCTATTGTCCTCACATCACAATCTTATTCAGAGGGTATTCCACAATTCCCTCAGCGCCTGCACGTTTGAGTGCAGGAATGAGCTCCCTGACAGTTCTTTCTTCTATAACAATATTGATGGCAAGCCAACCTTCTGTTGTCAGTTTGGAAACTGTGGGGGCACGTAATGAAGGAAGAATTTTCATAATCGCGTCAAAATCCTTTTCCTTAACATTCATCATTAAGCCGACTTTAGACTCTGCTTCAAGCGCCCCATTCAACAGCAAGGCAATCTCATCAATCTTTTCGCGTTTCCAGGAATCCTTATAAGCCTCTTTGTTCGCAATCAGAACCGTAGTGCTTTCAAGGAGAATATCCACTATGCGCAACCTGTTTGCACGCAATGATGAGCCTGTCTCTGTAATATCAACGATAGCATCAACAAGCCGAGGAGGTTTCACTTCTGTCGCACCCCAGGAAAACTCAACATGAGCCGTCACACCATGCTTCTTAAGATACCTGTTTGTAAGACCAACTGCTTCGGTAGCAACCCTCTTCCCTTCCAGATCTTTGACAGACTTTATGGGGGAATCCTCAGGAACAGCAAGAACCCATTTCACAGGACGAAATCCTGTCTTAGCATATTTGAGGGCTATCACTTCTTCAACCTGTGAATCATTTTCCAGAACCCAGTCACGTCCAGTGAGAGAGACATCGAGCACGCCTTCTTCAGTATAACGAGCCATTTCCTGTGCACGGATAAGCATGCATTCAATCTCATCATCGTCGATGGTGGGGAAATAGGAACGCGAACTGATATCGATCTTAAAACCAGCTTTTTTGAAAAGAGTAACGGTCGATTCCTGGAGGCTGCCTTTTGGGATACCAAGCCTAATCTTGTTTTCACTCATCACTTTTTCCCATAGACTTTTTTAGGATCAAAAATACGAAATCCCTGTTCTATATAATCCTTGCCATCCCATTTACGGAAGAAGCAGGACTGAAACCCTTCATGGCAGGCAGCTCCACCGATCTGGTCAACTTTGACCAAAATCGTGTCTTCATCACAATCCACATAAAGCTCTTTTAGAATCTGGACATTACCAGATTCCTCGCCTTTGAACCAAAGCTTATTCCTGCTTCTGCTCCAATAATGCATCTTGCCTGTTTCTATGGTTTTCTGATAGGCTAAAGGATTCATATACGCCATCATCAGTACTACCCCAGTCGTATAATCCTGGACAATGACAGGGACCATGTCATTCATTTTCTTGAAATTGATTTCTACCATGACACCCTCACTTCGCTTTGTAATAAGTCAATTCACTCTGGACATTTCCAATATTGATACCCAAAAGTCTGATTTTCATTGTGATGATACGCACAGGGATCTTGCGTTCATCGTGAGTAAGCCAGATGGACACATCCTTGCTTTTTTCATCTGTCTTAAGCTCTTTTATTTTTATCATATTGATTTTATTTTTTGAGAGGGCTGGTTCTTTGAACTTGAACGATTCAGTGACAGCCGTATCAATCCTCCTGATCTTTCTATTATCAAGAATGAAAAAGCTGTACTTATTCCCAGGATTCAAATCCAAAGTCCTTCCATAATAAACCATTGCAACCAAATCAAGAAGAGGGGGATTGTAGGTAATATTTTCAGAACCATGCCTGTCAGTAAGGAAAAAAGCGCTATTTTCAATGTCATTTGTCAGAAACGTGTCATTTTTCCAATCGCCTTCCACTTTCTTGTCAATCATCTTGACGACATTAAATGATTCAATATCAATATATGTGATAGTTTCATCACGCATCTTGTAAAACTTGTCACCAAAAGAGGTTGTCTTGATCCAGGAATGGATCTTCCAGGCATCCTTGCCGTTTATGTTAGTGATGACCTCGATTACAAGCTTCTGGGAAGCAGCCTTGATGTTAAGCGCTTCAATACTGAAATGAAGCTCTTCACCAACCTGGAATGGGGCTGCAAAAAGAGGGAACGAAATCAACAGGGAAATGAGCAAAAATCGGCGGAAAGTATTGGTTTTCATAATGTACCTCTCGTCTATATACTATCATAACCAATGAAAAATGTCAAATACGTGATATTCAGAAGAGAGGTCTTTCTATTTCAACAGGACAAGGGATACACTATAGGCAGGAACCCGCAAATTCAGTCCCTCTGTTGGAAGCCGAGTCTCAGTCTGAGTCATCAGATCTATTACAATCCCTTCTTTCCTGTTCTTAGATGGATTAAAACTGACTGTCTGATCATTTGGTGTCCTATTAAAAAAAGCGAAAGCAGGTTGTTTCCCCAAGGTATATTTGAACCCTATGATTCCCGTCGTATCATCTGAATAAACAACATCCATCTCCCCTTTCTGGAACTGAGGATATGTTTTCCGCAATGTGATAAACTTCTTGTAATGTTCCAGAAGCTGGAGGTTCCAGCTACTCTCATCCCAGATGAAAGGTCTTCGATTGTCAGGATCCTTATCACCTTTCAAACCGATTTCAGTCCCATAATAGACTGAGGCAGCACCTGGATAAAGCAATTGGAAAGCTGATGCCAGTTTCAGCATATCCATATTGGAATTGCAGACATTGATGAACCTGACAGTGTCGTGAGAATCAAGCAAGTTGAATTGTACAAGATTGACTTGTGGTGGATAATCAATCTTGAATTGGGACAATGTTTCAGCCATCTTTGAAGGGGGCAGAGTCCCTTTTGCAAAAAAATCGATCATGAGATCCCTGAAACGATAGTTCATCACAGCATCAAATTCATCACCACGCAGCCACTCTTCCCCATTACCCCAGATCTCACCCACAATATAAGCATCTGGATTTGCTTTTTTTACGGCTATGCGGAACTCTTTCCAGAAATCATGGGGGACTTCGTTGGGCACATCCAGTCTCCAGCCGTCAGCACCCATTTCAGAGACCCAATAAGCTCCCACCTTATTGATAAAATCACGGACGTCCCTTGATTTGTAATTGAGTTTAGGCATATCACCAAAACCCCACCAGCATTCATAGTAATTCTTGGGTTCATCAGCACCAGGACCGAACTTTGGAGGATACCCACCCGGGAAAGGCCACTTCTTGATCTGATACCAGCCATAATAAGGGGACTTTGGTCCGTTCTTCGCAACATCTTGAAAGTAAACAGATTCATCTGCAGTATGATTGAAAACACCGTCCAAAATCACTTTCATACCAAGAGCATGTGCACGTGTAATCAGTTCCTTAAAAAGAGGGAGATCGCCAAACTGCGGATCTATCGACATATAATCTATGATATCATATTTATGGTTGGAAGGCGATTTAAAAACGGGATTAAGATAAATGGCTGTGATTCCTAAAGACTTGAGATATTCCAGCTTTGCTATGATTCCCTTAAGGTCACCGCCAAAAGTATTTCCATAAGCAGGCTTGCCTGTATCCCAATCTTCCAAATAACTATCATTGACACTCCATGCTTTCCCTTCTGGTCTTGGAGTGATGGGATAGAACCCTTTCAAATCGTTCGAAGGATCACCATTAAGAAAACGTTCAGGAAAAATCTGATAAAAAACTGCACCTTTCACCCATTCTGGAGTTGTAAATGGTTTCATCTTTTTCTTATCATACATAAAATAGGAAGCACCGGGATTCTTGACAAGTCCTTTAGGAGTAAAATATTCAACAGTCTTTCCATCTTTCAACTTGAAATAGAATCCGATTTTGGCTGGCACATTTCCCATGAAAACTGAATATGTTGCAAAAGATGGACCTTCCGCATAAACAGAAAGCGGGAACTCCTTCCCCTTATATATGAGGGATACTTTTTCGACATCGCCCTTGAAAAGGCGCAATCTGACCATCAAATCCTTTCCCATAGGATTGAGATAGTTGTAGGAGTCTGGAGAGAAAAGGATTCCGCTTGTAGCAATGTTTCCATCACCTGATTTCACATCAAGACTGGCAAACTGGGATCCGACCTCTAAGACTGAATTTTTCCCACCGAAACCATCGTCAATTGTTTTGGTATTATTCGGATCAGGAATCCATTGATTTCCATTGACAAGAAACTTGTAAGCATATTCCCCATCATCCAAAAGAAGAGATGTCTCCCAACGTCCATTCACATCCTTCATAGGATTTGCAGTATTATTCCATCCGTTGAAACTTCCCACCAGAAAAACGGATTGGACTTTGATAGCAGGATTATAAGATAGGACCACAAGTCTCTGCTTGGTTGACGCACCTACAACAGGAACGTCGGCTAACGGATCTGCCGTGATTTCCATAACCAGATTGGATTTGTTGAGCTTATCCCAATCACCATCCGCAACAAACTTATAGGCATATTTGCCTTTGGAAAGATTGACCCGTTTCTGCCATTTGCCATTTATTTTAACAAGCCTGATGGACTTCATGTCCCAAGCATTGAACTCACCCGCAACAGTAACTTCTTTCACATCACTGGGAGCTTCAACTTCAAACAGATGGTTTCCCTTACCCACATCACCGGTCTGGGCCAAAAGCGGATCACTGTTCTGAAATAAGCACAACAATCCAAGAAGAAAAAAAGTCCAGAAATTACTCATTTGTTTCCATAGTCAACAAGATATTTGTCAATATCCTTCTGCATCTGAATGACAGCTTCAAGTGACGAGAGCTGGCTCATATAAAACTTATCCAGAGTCGTAGTAATAATATCATACACCTTACGTGAATCCGGATTTGCTGGAATGACACGTGCGTATCCGATCTGATCCAGATAGACTTTCGCATTGATGGAAGGAAGACCTTCAGTTTTCATAAAATAATCGGATACAGCATATTTTTTCATTGTTGGGATGGCAAGAGCACTCTGCGCAGTATTGATCTGTCCTGTCTCACCTACGAGAAATTTTACAAGTTTCCAGGCATCCTGTGGACGCTTAGTCGTCTTTGCTATACTGTAACTGACTGTAAAAAGCATGGAAGCCTTTTTACCATTTTTACTGGGGAGAGGAGCCACATCCCATTCAAAATTTTTCACGTTCTTCAGTTCCAGGCAACGCCAGCGTCCATAAGTTGCCATACCGACAAAGCCGGTTTCAAAGAGCTGGGAAGAGCCCATCTCTCTAGCAGTCTCGATTGACGGTGCTACTTTATATTTATACATTAAATCATAAAAAAACTGGAAAGTATCTGCGTTACGTTGAAGGTTTTCCCCTTTGCCAATGACCCAAGACTTCCCATCTTTAGTGAGAACTTCCCCGCCGTTCTGCCATATCCAGGACATCCAGTAACCGGACCAGTTTTCATATACGAAACCGTATTTCATATTCCCGGTTTCAGGATCAGGTTTTGTCAAAGCCTGGGCTGCTTTCAAGAAATCATCCCATGTCCAATTAGCATTGGGATATTTGATGCCAGCCTGATCGAACATTGTCTTGTTGTAGTAGAGAACCATTGTCGTAAAATCTTTTGGAATCCCGAGCAGTTTCCCTTCATACGTGAATGGAGCGACAGTTTCAGGATAGAAATCAGAAAGGTTGAATTTTCCAAGTTTCGTTTCAGGATCATTCTCCACAAAAGGTTTCAAGTCAAGGAAGACATCCTTAGGCGCATAGTAAGGAAAATCTTCGGATCCCATATACATGACATCGGGGGGAGTACCGCCGCTCATCATGGTCAAAAGTTTGGTGTGATAATCGGGATAATGGAGAACCTGCACCTTGATTTCCGGATAGATCTGGTTGAATTTCTTAACAAACTCAATGACAGCCTTTTTTTCTTCTGCCCTACCCCAAATCATCAATTGGAGAGGTTTGGTAGAGTCTTTTTTAGCACATGAAACCGGGAGAATCAGGGACACACACAGGAGAAGAGCTGAAACAATCTTTAACCACATAATGCCACCACCTTATTGGTCATTAGATGACCATTATTTTTTACGACAACCATTAGTAGTATTAATCAAAACTACTATAATATAACAAAAAAAGGAAGGAAAGTCAAGGGGGATTGATTTTTTTATAAAGACCTCAAATTAATATGTTATGGTCATCGAGTGAATCGAATTTATCGCCACCACGGAGCTGGCACACACGGAAATCGACATCTTCCTCTGAAAGACGCGCTTGCACAAGCTCCCAAGCCCATGGTGGGACTACGGAGGAATCTATAAAAACGATTTTGCCAGCTTTATCTTTAATGAGGTCACCCACTTTCTGGACAAGCTCTTTGGGATCAGGAATCAGCTGTTTGATATCGAACTTGAAATCTGAGGAGTTGAAAACATTGCCAGCTTCATCTTCCACAACAACTTGGATGGATGGATTTTTGAGAGCAGTCTGGAGCATGCCGAGTGTGTCCTGCCCTGTCCATTTGAAGAGTATAGTTGGTTTACCGTTGTTTGTGCCCACTGCAACAAAATCTGAAACGTTTCCTGAGATGGGAATAATCTGGAAAGTGGGTTTAAGCTGGAGATAAAAATCGAGTGCAATAGCATCTTTGCCATCGTTTTTCTTGACTGCAAGATGGATTTTGAGTTTGTCAGACAAGTTATCCCAAAGTTTGAAAGAAAACTGACCGAGGTCGTTGCCTTCGAGGATGTTGAAGGTGAGTTTGGAGAGGGATTCCATAAATTCGAATGTGGGGGACTGGGTATCGTAAACAACCTGCTCATTTTTTTCAAGCGGATAGCCGGTCTGATCTTCAACATAAAATGAGAGAGCGAGGTTACCATTGGCGATCGTTTTCCAGTGATCTGTTACTCCGGCATCAAGGTCAACAAGTCCGTGCCATTCCCAGTGAGTCTCATCAATCTGCTTCCAGCCATTCTGGTATCCTTCTTCATCCCGGGGAGTAGCGGTGTAATATTTTTCACTATCATCAGGACCCAATTTGGCTTCAGCAGAGTCAAAAGCCGGAGGGACAGGAGACTCAACAGGCACAATGACATGGATCCAACGCGTGTTGATGAAATATTCACCTGAAGAATTATTGTTGAATTCGTAGCTGTGGCGGGCCATGAGGAGGAGGTTGGTGACATTCCGCTCGTTTGTGAAGAATTTGATTTTCAGGGGGAGATAATCTTCACGATCATTAGCGCCTTCCAGAACAACACGAACCGAAGAGATGGTGTTCATCCTTGAAATCCAATTCGCGATATTCACGGCAGTGGGCTGTTCGCCGTTTCCACACGCACGTGCAAGCTGTATCAGTGAGAACGAATTCGTATAATAGACGTCATCGTCATTTTCAATTTTATTGAGACGCAATGAGCCGAGCAATTCTTTCCCCACTTTAAGAGAGGATAGGTAAACAGAATTATTCACGCTCCTGTCCAAAGGAAATCTTACAGGCGAACATCCGGTTGGATGGAATTCAAGCATGAGGTGTGTGCCGTCACTCACCACATCGTGGTTAAGGCTCATGTAAACGTTCACTCTGCGCTGGAAGAGCGCGTCATTTGTGGAGGCATTACGTCTTGGAGAACGGATGAATCCGGACTCGCTTGCGGAATAGTGCACGCCGTTCTTGAAATAGTAATCCACATTCGTTTTGACATTGAAATTCTTGGTTGTCTTCTCCAGAAAATAGAGGTCGTTGACAAACTCATTCTTGAGAGGCACGGAGTACTGGAGATTGTTGGTTTCATAGCGGACAAAAGTTCCGTCATTTGTTCTGAGGGCGACAGTATAGGGATTCGGATCGAGCCTATTTCCTGCGAGATCAAGGGAGTTGCTGATGACAAGAGCGAGCTGTGAATCAAGATTTGCGGAAGTGAAGAAGTTGGGGAGTTGATCGACTGTGTATGTTTTTCTTTCGGAATCCCACTTCACGTTCTGTTGCGAAGCGAGAGGGGAGTTTCCTGCGGAAGACTTGAGTTTGAGAACAGGATGAGAGTTTGTGCGCATGGGTTCGCTGAAAGTGATTTCGATCTTGATATTTTTGGAAGTATTGATCTTTGCAGGATAGAGTGCATAATATAAGTCCTGCAACTCGTAGTACGGGCGACTCCTTGCATCGGACCATTTCCAGGAAGCTTCATAGATTGGGAAAGGGTTGAGATCTGAATGCTGGTAGATCGCATTCTTCTTCATGTACGGTGCGAAGTTGTCGTTTGTGATGCTATAGTTGCTTACGCATGCGTGTTGCGTTTTATATAATTCCCTGCTGTCAATGTCATCAGCAAAAACCTGGATTCTATAGACATCATCCGGGAAAAGAGCATTTTCAATTGTTGTGGCACTGTTTGAAGATGACCACGTTTCGCCTTTTTTGGCACGGGTGTTGATGTAACCGTTGGGATTTGAATATCTAAACGGCGAATTGCAGAGCCAGAGGGCGTAGATTGCTGTTGGCCCTCCAGCAGACAAATTATTGGGATCAGGGTTGATATTCAGATTGATCCATTTAGCGCTGTTTGTTGGGACATTTACCGTGCAGTCAATCGTATTTTCTGCAAGCTTCTGATCATTATTATTGAAAAGTTTGAATCCATAATATGCAGGAGGCATTCTGCCTCCTGGGACATTGCCTGGATCACTGACAGACCCATCTGAAGCCGTATGATAGTCATTTATCTTTGCATATATGTCAACCTTACCGTAAATCTTTGAAGCGGGGATAGTTTCAGATCCGCCAGGAATGAAACCACTACGATTGTTTGTATTTATAGCAAAATCTTCAGCAGTATGTCCTGGTCGTAAATCGTTATTCTTAATGAAAGTAATACCGCCACGCGCTCTGTCAAGAATGTATGGCGACCGTTGTGCAACAACAGAATCAGACCTTGTATTATCCACATACGGGAAAAGCCCGCCTTTACGGAGAGGATTAAAAGAGCCATTTCCTTTTCCCTGATTGACGCTATACCCCGGACGACACTCATCTAGATGTAAGTGCGGAGGGCATGATGTCAGAGGTTTTTTTGCATTTTTTCACTGACTGTTAATATGTGCCCAATATTTTGACCTTTTACAATCGTTATAGCATTTGTTGTTGTCCAAAGATTTCGATAAAAAAAATTATCTACGGAAATATGAACATACCTAAAATTGGAAATCTTTATCATCTCCCATCCAACATTATTATTTGCAACTCCCATGTAATTATCAGCTTTCCCAAAGGCACTCCCACGAATCAACCTTGCATTTTGACCTTGAATTGCATAAACAAACCTGTTTGAAAGTGTAATTTGAGAACTGTTATCAACATCAAAGGGTAGAATATCTACGCCATAGTGCAATTTCCCGCCTTCACGAAGTTCATTGACAGCACCAATTACTTTATGCTGCTGGTTTGTTGGGGACAACGGCCAATTATAGGCATAAATCGAAGTAGTTAAGACAATAAGAAACAAAACAACTTTTTTCATAAAGTTACTTCCATTTGAAATATTCGATTATAATTATTTATAAGAGTCAGAATATGCGTATTCCGGTCCAAGGTATCCACTAATCCGGTGTAAGGTATCCAGCGTT
>DYKD01000177.1 GCA_020722765.1 Brevinema andersonii
GGATTCGCTTCGGACAACGGCATGATGTCTGCGGTTCGCAGACATCGGCAAGTTTGTAGTCTCTTGGGGTGGAATTATATTTGAAATCTTTCTTTCCTTTCTTGCCTCTGTGTAGAAAGTTATTTACAGCGAGCTAACAGGGATAGGGAAGGCTGGCATATTCTCGATTGCATAAGGCCATGTGGTTTTGACTTGTTTTTGTGGAGTGGCAACTTGATTTTATTGCAAATCATATCATCTTATATTCATTGCAAAAAAAAATAAATCGCTAAATTTGCAACGCAATGAATAGAAAAAGCACAATGTATTACAACCGATATCTTGATAAAAGGATAACGGATACGGTGTCCGAAAGGAAAGTCAAGTTGTTGCTCGGGCCAAGGCAGTCCGGCAAATCAACTCTGCTCAAGCATTGCCTTTCGGGGCAGTCTGGTGTCATGTCAGTGAACCTTCAAGACAGGCGGGAGCGCATCAAGTATGAAGGGGATAAAACCGCGTTTCTCCAGGAGCTTGAGGCGGCAAAGGACATCAATACTGTCTTCATAGATGAAATACAGAAGGTCCCGGCTTTGTTTGATGATGTTCAATATTTCGCCGACAAGTACGAAAGCAAATTCAACTTCTTTTTGACCGGCAGTTCTGCCAGAAGATTGAAATTACAGTCTTCCAACATGCTTCCGGGCAGAACCCACATATTCCACATGACGCCCGTTCTCCAGGCTGAACAGCGTGATTCGGAAATTATTCCTTTCCATATGAAAAAGGGAAAGCTCTTTCCTCTTCGTCCTCTTGAAGATGTTCTTATTTACGGAAACCTGCCTGGTCTTTATGTGGAGCAGAGGAATTCCTGGCGGCAGACAATCACCGCTTACACCGAACTATACATCGAGAACGAAATCCGCAGGGAAAATATAGTCAGTGAGATTGGCGGCTTCTTGATGTTCCTTAAGCTTGCGGCATTGGAGTCGGGACAAACGGTCAACTACACCAAGATCGCAAACGCCGTCGGTGTGTCCGTGAACACTGTACGGAACTACTACCAGGTGCTTGAGGACACCTACGTGGGGCTGAGGATTCCTTCTTTCGAGCGTAGCAGGAAAAAGACGATTTCCGCTCCGCGATTCCTTATGTTTGACCTTGGTGTCAGGAATGCTCTGGCGGGCTTGCCGATGAACGAGGCGATTGTTCAGCTTGACGCAGGTCGCCTCTTCGAACAATTTGTCATGATCGAGCTTTTCTACAGATGCCAAATCCATGGAAGAACCCACAGGCTATCAACATGGCGGACGGCGACCGGTGCGGAAGTGGATGCGGTGGTTGAAACGCCTGATGAAGTCATTCCGGTAGAAATCAAATGGACGGCATCGCCCCAGCACAAGGACATCAGACATATCGAGACATTTTTAGACCTTCACGGGGACATTGCGAATCAGGGCTATCTGGTTTGCCGTGTTGACATGCCGAGAAAAATGTCGGACAGGATTTTGGCCGTTCCGTGGAACCGCTTTTGATGAGGACAAAAGAACCGCCTCTCTTCTCATCTGCATGGAAGGGGACCGATAAATCCTAAAACTTTTGTGTCTCGTCCCAAGAACCCAGTCATTTCCAGATTCATGACTCAGCTTGGACGTGCGGAAGAGCTTGGTTCGGGAATAACCAATGTGACTAAATATCTGCCTTTTTTAGGTGGCATCACGGTAAATGGAGTGAAATATCATTTGGATAAGATGAAAAAACAAAAGATAATCAGAAGAGTAGGCTCGGACAAAGGCGGACACTGGGAAATACTCAATAAAGACGTTTCTACAAAGAGCTAACGAAGGAAAGAAAGGACGGAGACAGGGAGATGTAAACCACTAATTGACACTAACTTAACACTAAAATTCAATGCATAAATTTTATGTTCCTAGAAGGGGCAACTTGCCGGGGCTGTGCCTGTGCACAGACCCATGCCGAGTGCCGAAGCGGAATCAAAGCCCGTTGGGTTTTGGATTCGCTTCGGACAACGGCATAATGTCTGCTGTTCGCAGACATCGGCAAGTTTGTAGGCTCTTTGATTGGAATTATATTAAAAAAACTTCCTTAACTTTCTTGCCTCTGTGTAGAAATAATATATGCATCTGAAGTTCAATAAAGCTGACGAGTATTGTCAAAGAGTTATTGGTGCCGCAATTGAAGTTCATCGCCAAAAAGGGCCAGGGTTGATTGAATCAATCTATGAGAAGTGTATTATTCGCGAACTCGCTCTGCAGGGTATCCCAACTGTTTCTCAAGTGCAAGTTCCTGTCGAATACAAAGGGTTCATTTTTGAGGAGAAATTGCGTGTGGATGTTCTGGTGGACGATGTTTTGCTGTTCGAACTCAAAGTTGTTGAGGCCATCCTTCCGATCCACAAGGCTCAGCTGTTGAGCTATATGAAGTTGCTTGATATTCCGATCGGGCTGATATTGAATTTTTATGAGCCGAGGATGGCAGATGGCATCTATCGTATGATGCTACCGAATGCGAACAGGTGAACAAGGATTCAGAAATCTTTCTTTCCTTTCTTGCCTCCGTGTAGAAAGATTTTTCACAAAGAGGAAACGGAGGAAAGGAAGGATACGAAAGACATGGGGTAGAATTTGCCGCTGTCCGCGCTGGCGCGGACAAGTGTCG
>DYKD01000178.1 GCA_020722765.1 Brevinema andersonii
GCGTGCAGCCGACTGGTGGGATTCGTCCCGACTTACGGGCATTTTCCTGGCTTCGGGCTTTTTCCTGTTCCCAAGCATTGTCCACGCCCGCCCACACGCAGGTAACGCAATCCGTTAGCCCGCCCCGCAAAATGGAGTTTCTTAGAATGAACGAGACTATTGGAAAATTTACAGTTATTGTAAAAACCAGTTATGACTGTAATTTGTCTTGTAGATATTGCTACGAAGGTCAAAAACCAAGACAAATTCGTTTATCTTTGGAATTAGCACAAAAAATCATATCGGCATTTATCAACCAGTTTCCAAATAAAAAACTTGAATTCATATGGCATGGTGGAGAACCATTATTACTTGGGCAAGAATTTTACGAACATATTATTGAGTACCAGAAAAAACTTGGAAAATATGCGCAAATCAAAAATTCGCTTCAAACAAATGGAATTCTCTTATCAGACCGTTTTTTAGATTTCCTTGTATCCAACAATTTCAATATCGGCATAAGTCTTGACGGGAATAAGGAAATTCATGACGCCCAAAGAATTACAAGGAACTACCGCACAACTTTTAATCAAGTTTTTGAGTCTTTCCAAAGATTAAAGAAGTCAAACGAATTACATGGCAAGAAAAGCAACCCGCACGCGCTAGCAGTTTTCACCCGCAACACACTAGAACACCTAGATGAGTTTTACGAGTTTTTCAAAGAAAACAAAATGAGCGTAAAAATAAATCCGCTAATGTCTGTTGGCAATGTGACTGACGCAAAAGATTTAATCGTAAGTCCCGATGAATATGGAAAAGCATTAGTCTATTTATTTGAAAGATGGGTCAATGAAAAATCTCCCGATTTTTCCATAGAGCCATTTCCTAGAATGATACGAAGTTTAGCAACAGGGAAACCAGAAACCTGCGTTTTTTCTAAAGCATGTGCAGGTCAATATTTGAGCGTAGACCCTGAAGGAAACGTCACTCCATGCGGCAGATGGGGAAAAGATGATTATTATCTTGGTAACATAGAAACCGAAACGCTAGACACTATTCTGTCTTCTCCGCCATTTGTCCTTTATCAAGAAGCAAGAAATACTATGAGTACAGTTTGCAACGAGTGTCGTTATGTGAATATTTGCAATGGCGGATGTGCATTTTCTGGTTTTATGATTAATCGCTCCCTATCAGCAAAAGACTTTTATTGCGAAAGTTATTTCATGCTGTTTGAGTCTATGGAGAAGTCTTTGCGGGCTTCTATCAACTAATTTCCATTCAAAGGAGACCAAAATGTCCACAAATCAACCCAACACTCAGGCAAGTCCCTTAGTTGAAGTAGCAAATACGGAAACAATACAGAATCCGATTTTGCGCTCGGTTTTAGCAGATACGCAATGCGTTAATGCGAATGAAAGTGAATATCCCGATTGGTTCGACCATTGGGGTGACTATTCATGGACAGAATCAAACGACAACTAAAAGCGGGCTAACAAAGCGTGCACCTGACGCGGGGGATTCTGCGGCATTTTCAGGCATTTTTCTGGCTTCGAGTTTTTCCTACTCCCAAGCCGAATCCACGCCCGCCCCCGCGCAGGTAACGCAAACCGTTCGGCGGCTGAAGTTTTAGCGTTTTGCTAGTTGGGATAAGAGCGCTTGATATTATTTGGGTAGTGTTGTACAGTATTCTTAATCTGACTTTCTCACAAACCTGAAAGGAGGTTACTATGTCAGAATGGAACTGGGATCCAGGTGATAGACCGTCTCGACCCGAGCCTACTGATTTCCATGATTGGGCACAGCAACAATCAGAAATCAATAGGGAAAAATTGTTTAGTAAGTTCCCTGAACTATCTAATCTTCCTCCAATGTCTGAGGAGGAAATGCGGATCTGGGCAATAGACCACAAGGAAGACTTAATAAGCGGGAAAATATTGATAAACGGTCAAAAACCCTGGTTGCCCGATTATAACAATCTAGAAGATAGTTCGTCCCCGCCAGAACACAACGAAGAAAGTACAAAGAGTGAAAGCAGTAGCGGCGACTGGTGCTATATTGCCACAGCAACACTTGGTTCACAATCCTACCTTGAGTTGAACACGCTACGCTACTTCCGAGATAACGTTATTGCCAAGTCAGCAATTGGACGAGAACTTATCTCCTACTATCGTAGAACTGCGCCAGAAGTAGCCAAATACATTGCTGGCAAGCCGATACTGAAGTCAAGTTTTCTGATTCCATTTATCAATCCGTCTTTGGCTTTGCTAAAGAAAAAAGGGAATATCACAAGAGACACCATCGTGTTTGCTATATTTCTACTAGGATTGGCATGGGCATCTATCCTCAGGATAGTGGCTTCTTTCAACCGTTCCGATTAGGAGGCAAATAAAATGGCTATTTGTCAGAAATGCGGTGAAGAATATACTCCCAACATCTGGGGAGAACTTGGCGGACTTGTTGGCACGCCTCGTTTATGTGAAGAGCATAGTTCAGAATGGCTCGTTTACTATGCGGCGGCTAAAGTCACGGGCATGGCGGTATCCGCAATTTTAGGATATTTTCTGGCTGGACTTCCAGTTGGAGAAATCCTTGATATGGTAAACAAAAAAGACTGATAAACGCCGCCGAACAAAGCGTGGTGTGTCCTGAAAGTCATCGTCTGCTGGCTGGTGAAA
>DYKD01000179.1 GCA_020722765.1 Brevinema andersonii
CATATATCATGACAAATGTTGAAAATAAGCAAGATAAATTCAACGCTTCTGCCTCAGGGATAAGTTCTGATGTTTTCTGGAGCTGTCAAAAAGTAAGTGTAACTGCCTATTGGAGAACATACCAGGAAGACTCCAATCCTTACACAACTGTAAAATGGTTTCTGAATTCTGGAACATATTCAATGGCTTGGAATGGTTTTTACGGTTATATTTATATTCGAGTTCCTGAATGGACGACAAATCCTGATACGGGTTTGCCTTTCACTTTATCTGAGTTAAACTCGTTGAAAATCGGGGTGGGAGTTGGGAGTATAGGTACTAATGCTCAATGGGTCAAAGTTACTCAAGTCTATGCAACAATCACTTATACAAAATTAAATGGTTTTACAATTAGCTACACGCCTCAGGATGTGCATCAAAATGTCAATTTTCCCTCGATTTCTACGTTTGAAACAGAACACGACAAAGACAAATATACTTTTACAACCGTTGTTTCCGATTCCTATACAAAACCTCCTGTTGTGACTTTGACAATCGGAAATAAAACGGAATTGATGGATTATGTCAGTAGAACCGGCTCGGGGCCATATTTGTACACATTTTCAAAAACTATATCTCTTGAGCGAGGCAACTACGAATATCATATTGAAATAGGAAACGTTTGGACGACGATCGTAGACAATACGAGGTTTCTACACGTCGACTACGATTTGAATCAAAAGCCAAAAATAGAAATTTTTGTCGGCGATAGAAAAATACACAGCTGGAATCATGTTCTCACAGAAAATATCTTGCCTGATTTTCCAGAAATTGAATTTGATACTGATGAAAAGATAGAAAATTTTGATATAGAAGCAAGATTCACAAAAAATGATTTGCGAATATACGGAATGGAGATTCAAAGCACATCGAAAATTTCTGGGGGATATCATATCAGAGCAAAAGAAGTCGCAAATAGAGACTTGCAACAAGCCGTGAGTTTCTCTTCTCAGGCCATCAATTCTTTGGACCTCATCCAATCGATTCTCCCCTCCTACGTTTTTGAAGGAAACCTGTCTGAAACAATCTTTTTGCAAGAATTTGCAAATGAAAAAATTCTTGACATTTTGAGAAGGGTTTTGATTTTGAACCATTCTATTGGCTATACGAGGAATAGAAAAATGTATTTCTATGATTTGAATAATTCAAATGCACTTCTCAAGATGAGTGCTTCCGATGCGCAAGTAGAATACAGTTCGGACTCATCTATGATCGTGAACAAGGTTCGAGAATACTACATGAAAAAAATGTATCCAGTGCCTGAAAATATTTTCACGAACTATGATGCTTCGAATTGGTCTGGGACGGTCTCAAATGAAAGACAAACGGGAAATGGAATTTTCCCTGAATCGGGAAGTCTTTTTTGTCTCAAAGGCAACGGAACTATCTATAGAACGGTGAATTTTCTTTGGAGTGATTTTGACCAAATGAATTTGAACTGGAGTCCTGATACGGCCACAAGCGTAGAAATCAGGCTTGAAACCAATGCGAGCAATTATAGAAGATATGTAAGAACTTATTCGGGGCAAAAAGGGGCGGGTTTTGTTTTGACTGGCAACTCAGCAAACACGACAGTGTCAAAAACTATCACTTTTTCTCAAAAGCATATACATACAATACAAGGAAATGTATCCCATGCTTGTTCTGTGAATATACAGTTGAAACTTGCTGGAAATATTGTTGCTGACACTGGCTGGATGACCGCGACAGATACTTTCAAGTGTCAATTTCAAAACGACCTTTGTGATACAATTGTTTTGAACTTCACAAATTTGTATCCAGTGGGGACAAGCTACGGCGTGAATTGTTCAAATCTTAGCATTGAAGAATATAAGCAAACTTTTCAAGTAACAGGCACGAGAAGTTCTGCAAACTGGCATAATCGATACAAGGGAAAAACACATATTCCACGAACTGCAACTCCAGGTGAGCATTCGGGAAAAGTATCTCTTGGTGCTGTTCCTCCACTGACAACTTCACAGGAAAGCTATTCTTTTGCAAAGAGGGATTGCCATGGGTTCTATGTGCACCCTGATAATGGGGTCTTCGAGACCATTTACCTGAGTTGTAATGCAGTTGTCGAAAACGGAATTTTGGTTTTGTATATCAGTGGAATGTATCCTGTGGAGGCTTGGCAAAGGGGCTCTTATGCAACGGTGTTTTATGACATTGACTTTTATAGGATGATTACGACTTCGACTGGGGAGTGGGTTTGGATTTATGCTCCTTACGCCTGGCAAGAAACATACAATCTCTGGGACAGTGTATCAATTCCATTTTCTCAATTTGTGACAGTTGGCGCGCCGACGAATCAAATCAATACAATTCGATTGATAGGGAGTGGAAACAATTTCTATGATATGATTTATTTTATTAAAAACAATCCAATTCCGAGATATGTAGAAGTCGAAAATATTGAATCAATGAAAAAAGGTGTGAAATTTCAAATGAGAAAAACCGATGGTTGGAGTTCGAAGGAAAGTGCTTTGGCTTTTGCAAAATCTTTTGTCGATTTGTTCGGAAAACCTGCAAAAAGTTTCTCAAAACAAATGCCTATGACGACAGACATCCAAATCGGTGATATGGTAGATTGCGATGGAGAAGTTTT
>DYKD01000180.1 GCA_020722765.1 Brevinema andersonii
CAACTGCTGGCTCAAATGTAACTATCACTGTTTCAAGCACGGCAGGCTTTCAACCGAATACATATTACCAAATTTTCGGCAGTGCAGGAGAAGGTAGAGACTGGGTCAAAGTCAGTTCGATAACAGATGCAACACATATGGTTATTGCAAACCTTCCGAGAAATTACGGAATAAATTCAAAAATAGGTCAAATGCCCTCTACCTTTGGGGTGGTTTATTATTCTTCTTATTATTATTTGACTTGTGGAAGAAATGCGGCTGGAACAGCAAATTCGACCGATGATTACCTTATGATCTTTGACTACCCTCCGATAGAAGCTGGATCTGTAGACCCAAATAATAGGGATGGATTGTATTCTTTACAGCCTATATTAGGAATAGAAGTACTAGGCTCTAATTATGACAGTTTTGGCTGTTATAACCAAAATTATGTTTTGCAAGCTCCCGCTGGGACATATGAGGATGTCTTTTACGTAGGAGTTCAAGATTCTGGGACGGCTACAAGTGGAACGTCAACAACTTTGGTCGACACGAGTAAAAACTGGACGCCTGATGCTTTGATTGGAAAAGTAGTCTGTATCACTGGAGGAACGGGCGCGGGGCAAGTAAGAAAAATAACAGACAACGATGCAACTTCAATTACTGTGGCAACTTGGGTGACAATTCCAGATTCAACAAGCCAATATAAGATTGTGGATGCAGCATATAGATGTGTCAATTCAACTACGCATATCATCGCGAAGGAAGGAACTTAGATGGCTTTTTACAAGGCGAAATTGTTGGGAGACGATTTATTGTCTCTTGTCAAAAAAGGGAAAATGGTTACGAATTTTGTCAAAAACTATACATTTTATAAGAGTTCTAAAATCAAAAAGTTAAGGATAAGGAAAAAATGAGCATTTATAGGGCACTGATAGTCGCTTTTGGAGTTTGGACGCCGGAGAATATTGTGAACTCTTTTCACTCTGCAACTGCATTGGCTTTTACTTTTGATTCTGTAGAGGGGGCGACAGGCTATGAATATACAACAGATGGCGGAATAACTCATAGAACAATCGTAAGCGGTGTAAACTTCACGACAGACTCTGCAGGAAACCCACTACAAGCGAATACTCACTACTCGGTTCAAATCCGCTCGGTGGATTCTGATGTAGACGATTTTTCTCTTTGGAGCGAAATTGTTGATGGCTTCACGAGTTCTGCTATGCCTCCTGTTGTGAGAACCTTGCCATATATTGTATCTGGAGAAGGGGTATATTTGAGGGCGGGTATCATTGACGATGGTGGAGCTGCTTGCAAAGTCCGTTTCGAAATAGATAGTGTATACACAGATTGGATAGACAACCGACATACAGGCGACATTGTGAAGCAATTCCGTTCAATCGATTTTTCTTCTTCTCACCAATACCGAGCAGTCATAGAAAACATAGCCGATACAACCTACGGAAACTATGTCACAATTCCACCTATCGTCCAAGTGGAATACAAAATAGAGGCATACAAATATGTATAAAAGATTGACAAATATTATAGATGCAAAAATTTCGGAGAGTAGAAATTCCCCTTCAAATGACGCTATAGTTGTCGTTGCTGGAACTCCTGATATTGCTATAGGAGATACTGTTTTGGTCACTCAACATTTTGGTGGTGAAGACATTCGGAAATTTTCTCTCAGAGTAAGTGCAATAGAACAAAATAATGGACAGACAGTTATAACGGGTCAAAGCCTTCTGCAACAGCTATTTGATTGCATTCTTCCAGATATGGATTCACAAAGCGGAAATGCAGTGAATATTATGAAAAATATTCTCACTGAGGCGAACGAAAGAGGCTTCATAAATATCTACATCAATGACATGAATTTCGACTCGGTCGCAAAATCCTATACAAGTATAAATGTGAAAAACCGTTATATAGGTGAGATTTTTCAAGATATCTGTCAAGACACGGGATATATCATGTGGGTTGGCTACGACGAAATCAACGACAAGCCAAATGCCTTCTTTTTCAGAAATTCAGAAAATATAGAACAGATTCCCGGGATTTTGAGAGAAGGCGCGAATATAATTTCAGAAGACATACACAAAACGAGTATAGATGACATTACTAATTATGTTATTTTGTATTTCTATCCACATCGTTTTCCAGAAAGCGAAGATTGGAGCGAAGGTGGTCAAAAATATAAGGTCAATTACGCCCGCCCCAAAGAAACTGCAAAACCTTGGTTTGGATATAGAGAAGTCCACATCAGACAGACAGGCCCTCATACTCATTTGATGGCAGATGCCCACGCTGGTGACACATCTATAACTGTAGAAAGCACTTCAGGGTTTTCAAATTCAGGTTCTCTATATTTGAATGGAGGTCAAATTCCATACACATCCAAAGATGCTACGCATTTCTATTTTTCAAGTGGATTACCTTCGAACGTCCCATTAGAAAAATCGTTTATATACCAAAAAACTTTCCCTGGGCAGTTCGACCCTGACAACCCCGTATATTCAAAATGTGAATTTGTGGCAGAGTATTTTATTCTTGAAAAAGATTACCCAATCACAGAGATAAAAATTCAAGGGTTGAGTAAAATAGGCAACCCAGGCAACTTGTGGGTGAGAA
>DYKD01000181.1 GCA_020722765.1 Brevinema andersonii
TTTTAAATTAACTTTCATAATGTACCTCTAAAAAATATTTCCATCCTCAGATTTTAAGAAGTAAAATCCCTCTTTATCAGCGTTTATTTCTAACTTAACAACTGTTCCCTGAAAAAAAGCACGCATTGTTTGTCTTTTTGTTGCACTTTTTGTCGTTCTTGAAAAATCCCAAAGCGCCTTACCTTTTCCTGATAGTATATACATTTTCCCGTCATTTACTTTTATGAATCTGTTGATATGAGTAAGCCCAAATCCAGCGAAACCAGTAGATCTACTTGTAACTCCTTCTTTAACGGCTTCTATTATAGCAAGATAGTCATCCTTCAATCCTCCAAAAGAAGGATTTTGCGTTAGAGCCCTTAGTATTCCAATCCCAAAATCGGCAATGCACAACCTTATTTTTTTTGCTTGCGGGTATGATTGAGCGCAAACATAACAGCCACGCGGGGATTTGCTATGATCAAACACGTTCATTATTAGCTCATTTAATGCCATTTTTAAAGAACCCTTAACCCCATCTGACATGTTTAATGAAGACTCAAGCACTTCCAGTATTTGATCAGTGAACAGATAATCAATTTGCTCTAACCGTCTAAGCTGAACATTCGGACTTTCAATCTTATGACCGCCATTAACACGAGCAAGTTTGAAAAAGTTATCAAACCCAATTCCTGTTAAATATTGTTGCGTCATGCGCTTGCGGGGCTTCTTATATAACACTTTCTTCCCGGACAACAAAGCTTCGGAAATTGAACCAGTAAGGAGAATTATACCAAAAGGAGTAATAAATTCTGTCCTGGAAAGATCGAAAATGATAGTATCCGCAGTTGTGGTTCTTGCCTGATGACATAAAGTTAACAAACAATTTGAAAAAGAAATCGTTTGTAACTGAGGATATTGAAGACGACAATCCACTTTTAAAATTCTCCCTTACACAACCAAATGGCATTGCGATTCTCAGAGACCATATTAATCACGCGGATTCAAGGCGGTTATATTTAACAAAAAGGCTTCCCATGCCAAATTAGAGCACTACCCTATTTTTGAGGGTTTACGATCGCTAGCGGTATGGGGCCGTAAGTTAGCCTTTCGGATACCTTCTTTAGGTACTCTGGCGATACCCTCGCATAGACCATTGTGGATGCAATAGACTCATGTCTCATGAGGTCCTGGATCGCTTTCAGACTTTCCCCCGCCATAGCAAGGTGACTGCCAAAGGTGTGCCGAAGATCGTGGAAGCGGGCGTTCGGCAATCCTGCCTTTATGGCAGCCGCCTTGAACTTCTGTGATACCCACGTCAGGCAACTGAACCGGAAGACCTTATCCCCTTCTTTGTTTGATGCAATATTCCTGTCGAGTATCGCGCGGGCATGTGTGTTGATGGGGATTCTTGATTCGTGTTTATTCTTCTGCTTTGGCGATACGCGCAGAAACCCCGGTGGGTTATCCACGTCCGACCTTTGCAGGCGTATAATCTCCCCTGACCTGAGACCTGTATAGGCGGCAAACAGACAGAAGTCGGCAAACTCCTGATCCTCAATCTTGCCTATCAAGGCGCGTAGCTGGTCAACATTGAGATAGCGCAGCGCCTTTTCTTCTTTCAGCATCTTGGGGAACCGGACGGGGGACTTAAGATACTCCCAGCGATAAGCCTTTGAAAGGGCGGATTTGACGTGACGCAAGACTTTATTGATCGTGGGTGGTTTGAGTTTCTCCCGGACCATATCCGTGATCAGGGTATCAATATGGCGGGTTGTAATATGGGTCAAGGGGATGTTTCCCCAAGAAGATTTCGCTTTTTTCAGGGCAGCATTATATTGGATATAGGTGGCGCGACTGGTAACCGATGATATATGTTTAAGGAATTCTTCGCAAAAGTCATAAAACCGCTCATCGAAACCTTCGGAAATTGGCATGATCTTTCCGGCCATGAGATCCCTTTGAAAATTTCTGAAACGAACAATTGCCTTACGCTTGTCAGTTGTCTGCAGTGATTTGCGGCGTGTTTCTCCGTTCTCTTCCCACGATGCGTAATAGACGCCATTTGCTCTTTTCCAGAGGGTAGCCATATGTTTTTTGTACACAATTAAAGGCATCATGTCAATTATGCCTTATCTGATAAAAACCAATCATCAATAGACTCACGATCTACAATCCATTGCCCTGATCTCTTATGGGCATAGATATAACCGTTGTTGATCCATTTTCTGATTGTATCTTCCGATTTCACTTTGGCATACGCCATGGCTTCGTGAAGTGTTAACCACCGTCCAGGTATTGACTTCGCAAGAATATCCGCCCCGACTTTCTCAGCAATCATGGAAGCCAAAGCCTCTATATCCGTTCTTACTACTCGCATTTCCTTATCACATTCTTTGAGATTGCTTCTTCGTACCATTGCGGACTTCTTTATGGCATCGTCTTCTCTTGTCTTCAGATAGGCATGGCTTGCCTAAAAACTATCTATCGATTTGCTCTCAAACTCCCGGATCTCTTCCGCGGGGATCCGTATGCAATCCCGGATACGGATCGCCCCCAGGTCGCCCATTTCAATCAGGCGGTAGATCGTGCGATTGGAAACACGAAAATAAGCGGCTACTTCATCGACACGGT
>DYKD01000060.1:0-2080 GCA_020722765.1 Brevinema andersonii
GGGACTGCGAAAGAGGGGATTGGATGGCGTGGCTTCTGGGGCGGCTAGGTCTATTTGGCTCCCCCCAAGATTTGGCGGTGTGTATGGCGGATATACTAGAGCCGACTTCCGGCTTACTTCCGGCAGCGGAAGACGCGCAAGAAACATTGCGTTTATACGCCATGGGGATCGCAACAATCGAAGATGTTAAAGCAGCTGCTCGGGATGCTAATGCGGCTGGCTGGGCGGCTAATGCGGCTGGCTGGGCGGCTAATGCGGCTGGTTTGGAGGTTGATGCGGCTGGTTTGGAGGTTGATGCGACTAATGCCGCTGGTCAGATAGCTGGCTGGGCGGCTAATGCGGCTGGTTTGGCGGTTGATGCGACTATTCGGGCGCGGGCGTCTGAGGCGGCTGGTTGGGTGGCTATGGCGGCTGGTTTGGTGGCTATGGCGGCTGGTTGGGTCGCTGTGGCGGCTGGTTTGGAGGTTATGGCTAAGGAAGACGCTTTTAAAGAGTCAGCCGCAATATTTCGCAAACACTATTCGGTATTTGGCTAATGCCGATTTACTTGGCGTCGCTAAATAGCACATCTGCTCCGCATCCTCCAACCCACCTTTCGCTGGTGAGCAATGGACGCAGATGCCCCTACATCTCACCCTGGCCCGGCGGGTAATCCGGGAGAGGGACAACTTGTATACTGCACATTGCCACCGGCCGTATTAATGAGAGGGGCCCTTATCGGGCCCCTCTAGGAGAAAGACAGAATGAAAACCCCACAGAACTACTACATCTATGCATATCATGGGAAACTCCATAGGCAGGCGATCAACCCACGCGAAATCTACCCTGAGGGATACGCCCTAACCCGCATACCCGCAGATGCGGAAATTGTCGCAAAGCTGTGGGGCGGAAGAGGGGTCTGGATGAAGCACGCCCTCATGGGCAGCGGCCAGATGCGCCGAAACTGGACAATCCGCCAGGTGTACACAGAAGCACGTTTTTACCCGCTCCTAACACAAGACGAGCAATCCCGGTTAACCAGAGACTGGATTGCCCTATGGCTTGCCGGGAGATTTAGGGAGGCTGTCCGGGCGTATGAGGTAGTGGATAGGTGCGACCCATACTCTACGTGGTGCTGATGTTTCAATACGCGTTTCAATCCACGCTCCCCGTGAGGGGAGCGACGATAATACGCAAAAACCCAACCTGACTTGAAAAACAGTCAGGTTTTTTTTTTGATCGCCTTAACAGAATGGGGAATATAAGGGTAACCGCTTCAGCCCCCGTTTCTATTGTGTGAAGCATCACAATTATTACACCTTGTAAGGTTCTTTGCACGCCCAAGGCCATATCTCTATTCTATTTCCCGCCTCCTTCATTTAATAACCCCACGCGTAGGCGTAAGCGGGAGTATCGCCTGTTTGTTTATTTGTGCTATATAAGTAGGTGTTTCGATCTTTCTTGTGTCTCTCGCTCTACGCGCCTGTGTAACCACAGCGATTTTTTAAGGTTGTGACCCTTGACATTTTCCAAGTCCTCGGTTATGCTGGTTACACCGAAAAATTGATTACATCGTTCAGTAGCTTCAAGGGACTTTTGAGTACTTTTCCGGACGGAACGGAGTCCGAAACCCTCACAGAGACGGACTTTTTGACAGGTAAAGATGGCATAAAGTATCGGTTACCTTGACAAAATTCGAAACATCCATATAATCACCCGTAAAAGGAGAAAACAAAATGATTACGAAATACAGTAAGGCCGAGATCGAGGAAGCAAAGTCCTACTTGTTGGGGCTGATTCGCCCTGGTGATACCATCTACACCATAATTCGGCATGTCGCGCCATCTGGTATGTATAGGGTAATTGACTTGTACCTTATCCGGGACCAGCCAATTAATATTTCTAGGGACGCGGCGGCCCTGCTGGGGGGATACGACGAAAAATATGGAGGCTGTCGGGCCACCGGTTGCGGAATGGATATGTGCGACAATGTCGTATATAATCTGGGACGGAGACTTTTCCCGGATAGCCTCGACAGAGGCTCTGCCTTGAAAAATCGAACGTTGTAATCAATAGGATGCTGTGTCATGTGTGAGCCCCA
>DYKD01000060.1:2180-12698 GCA_020722765.1 Brevinema andersonii
CCTTGAAAAATCGAACGTTGTAATCAATAGGATGCTGTGTCATGTGTGAGCCCCATCCGGGCAATAAAATCCTACACGATCGAATACAAACGTCTTGTTTTTGAAGACACCAACAAATATAGTTAAAGGAGAGTTAAAATGAAAAGAATTTCGGGAATCTTGTATATTCTTGTGCAGGTATTTACTAGTAAATCTTGTCTAATTACCCTGATGTGGGTTATCTTGGCCATGTTATTTCTCCTCTATGTAGATCAATTCTGGCCTATCCTGCCATAGTTACAATTGCCCCCGTAGCTCAACGGACAGAGCATCAGCCTTCTAAGCTGCTGGTTGTGGGTTCAAATCCCGCCGGGGGCGCTCTTGGCTAAAGGTAAAGATGAATAAAATAGCGCTTGGTGTGGATCTATCGGATGAGCCACCAAGCGCCGACTACGAAGCATCTGAACGGTAAGCAATAGACTGTTAAATCCGCACACGAAAGGAAAGATATACAATGAACACCGGAAAAATGATAGATGTATTCATTGAAGATGTGTACCAAACCGACCCACACACAGGTCTTACGGTTGTCTATGGTCCATACTTTATTGTATGGGCCGACGATGACCTTTTGGAAATTATTCGTTCGATCGAAGGAGTGTCTACGGCATATAGAGGCGCAAAATCAAAATTCATAGTATACTATGACCAGCGCTACAATCGTGACTGGGTTAAGCGTGAGATCGAGGCCGTAATTCTTTGTAAAGAGTAGGAGAATATACAATGAAAAATACTTCATCGGATGTCCGCACCTTATATCAAAGCCCCCACTGGCATATTTTTTGGTACCTATCTAAGGAGATTCGCAAGTATGGCGTTAATCTACAGCGAGATGTTTACAAAGGTGATGTTAAGTTTAGGTTTTGGATATCTTTTGGTAAAGGCGTCTTATCATTTCATTTTTACCCAAGGCCATACCTTGACAAGGGTTAAAACCCGTAATATAATCCGTAAAACGGAAAGGAGCAACAAATGAATATTATGTACTGCATTCTATGTGAGGATATGGTACCTGTTAATATGGGATACCATGTTATCACCGGGCATACGCCGGAAGATATCCGGTATTGTGGCGGGCCCTTTGCGGCATGTCCTCCAGATTTTGAGTATGATGACTGGATGGAGACTGTCGAAGAGCCTCCCCAAGAGGAACTGGATCGAGCAAATGCCGATGCCTACGAGGCAGAAGATTTGTTGACTTGGTCAAGCTGGTGATAGTTGATTGCTCTGACCCGATCCGGTTTGGCAATTTCGGCTACTACTGTGATTGGTACGAGATGTAATGAGGTCGCTCCCCTCACGGGGAGCGACAGACAAAATCAAAAAAGGAGTAAAAGATCATGTCCTATCAGATTCATGATTTTTGGAAGCATGTAGAGGTTAACGATTACAAAAACGGCTGTGAGCCGGCCTCATCTGTCAGCTACCACATCACCGCCACATTCCGGGGCAGGTCAGCGCAAGAAGTGATTAATGACGCGGCTGAGTTTCTCGGAATTAGGGCGGACGGCATAGAGATAAACGCCGGCGGCGAAGCGGGCCGCGTGGACTTCTCAAGGTTGGAGAATGGCGCGGGAATGGCCCCAACCGGGGAACAGCTCGCGAAGTGGAAAAGAGGTAAAGAGGTATTGTACTACGCGGTGTATACCGGGTACGTAGAACAGGTCACACCCGCCAAGCTGTAAAGTTTCAAGTCACTCCCCATGAGGGGAGTGACTTAGACAGTCCCGGCTGAACAAACCGGGAGAGGATATAAAAATGGATAATTCTGAATTATCGAATGTATATTTCCGATTGTATGTATTGTAGAGTTGCAGGTGAACAATGATGATCGGACAGGCAAGAATAAAGAGAGAGATGGGACTCCTGTTGCCGGAGTTATACAGAACAGGAGGAGCGGCCAACATTCTTTTACAGGGACCAAGCGGCTATGGTAAAACCACGTTGGCCATGCACATATTAAACTACCTCTCACCAAGCGGAGTGTTCGACACGTGCCTGGGGGATTCGTTTAAATTCAATAAATCTCGGTGGCTCCACTTTATCGATGAGGCACACCTGTTAGACCATCCTGAGGTTCTATACCCCATGATGGATTCGGGAAAATATGTGATAATCTTGGCCTCGAATGAAGTTACCCCACTACCGGAAGCATTGGTGAACAGATGCCGAAGATTCGTGCTGGAAGATTATTCCAAAGAGGACTTATATCAAATAATCCGGAATCTCGGAATAAATCTCCCAGCAGAGTATTTAGATTACATTATCCTGTCTGGTGGAGGGAACCCAAGAATTATTAAGAATACATGCCAGAGAATTTCGTTATTGTTAAGATCGGGTATTTCGTTCAAATCTTTTAGTGAATTTATTGCAAGTTTGGATTACTATCTGGGTATTGCCGACGGGTTGGACGTGCAATGCACCAAGTATTTGGAGACACTTTCCTCGCTGGGCGGAAAGGCTGGTCTGGATACGATAGCAACCGTATGCCACTTGGATAAGGGCACAATACGGCAGCACGTAGAGCCAATCCTTATCTTTAGAAATAAAATCCAAATTACATCAAGAGGAAGAATCCTTCTGAAAGGAAATAAAACATGTCAGCGCCAAAAATGAAACGATACCACACGCAGGTATTTACTCCAGAATGGGCACAAAAATCTTTGTACGATTTCTGCAAGGAGCTTAATTATGCCGGAGAATGGAAATTTTCAGATCATTCTCAGGATAAGTTATATGATGAATTCCAGCCCGTCCAGGAAAGAATAAAAAATTATTTGGACTCCGTGTGGTTTGATCGGTTTAATATATTTGAATTCTATGTAAAGGGCAGAGAAATAGAGAAGGCTGGATTTAGAATAAGATTCACAAAGGATAAGGATCTAATCCTTATTGTAGCAAGGGGAAAGTTGCTGGTAACCCTATATCTGAATAATTCTGGAGACCAGCATAGATCGCTTAATGGTAACAGATATGAAACAGAGTAAAGAGATAGACACTTGTTAATGAAAATACCCGGCAATTCTGCCGGGTATTTTTGTTATGTATTACTAGGAGGATACAACGCTTATGTGGTGCACAAACTCCATCCGCACGAGGAATTTGTACATTTTTTACATCCGCTCTCACTTACAAGGTCGCTCCCGCACACAGGGCATTTATCCCTTTTTATATTTTTGGGAGACAATACTTCTACACTCCTGCTCCCATTTCGGTAAACCGTGATTCCTTTGCATCCAAGTTTCCAGGCCAGGATAAATGCCTTATATATGGTATCTCTGTGGACATGATTTGGGAAGTTGATAGTCTTACTTACTCCAGAATCTACAAACATTTGCGCAGCCGCTTGAATATTCACATGCTCTTCCCATGTAACCTCTTTTTCCCCGTTTGAGGACACTGCACATCTAAAATAGTCCTTCTCAACAAGGTCGTTGCCGAATTGATAGGAACCGGTTTTGTCATTCCTTATCACAATCTCAGAGAAAATCGGCTCGATACCGGAGTTACAGCCTGCCAGTATGGAGATCGTTCCGGTAGGAGCTATGCTCAATAGTGTTACATTCCTGCGGGGAACAGGAAGTTTCGCACACGCGCTGGGAATGCCCCTTTCTTCTCCCAAAATGATGGATTCATCCTCTGCGATTTCTTTGATGAATTTCAGAATAAATTTTAGCTCTTCTATGGATTTGTCTGATCCATACGCCACACCCCGCTTAAGGTAATAATCCGCTAAACCCATGATTCCAAGCCCAACAGGCCTATTATCTTTCGCCCACCTCGCAATGTCGTCTGTTGGGTAGGATGACCGCTCCACCACGTCATCAAGAAATCTAATTGACAATCTTGTGGCCAAATCCAGTAGTTCTAAATTTATAGTCCTATCTTCCCTTAAGAATTTAGATATATCCAAAGAACCAAGATTACACACACCATTTGGAGGAAGAGGCTGTTCTCCACAGGGGTTTGTGGCCAGGATTGTCTGGTTTGAATACTTGTATGGGGAATCATTTATCCTGTCATAGAATAACAGGCCTGGCTCTCCGTTTCTCCATGCCCCCTCTACTATCTGTGAGAAAACGGCCTGTGCATCCAACTCCTCATACTGTTTACCGCCGAATTCGGTCCAATATTTCCCCCTATTTTCCACAAGTTTCATAAACTCGTCATCAACTACCACCGAGATATTGGTGGTGTGCATTCTACCCTCTGTTTCTTTTGCATGAATAAATTTTAGAATGTCCGGGTGCCGGACATTCATGGTTCCCATCATTGCCATCTCGCGGAACCCGGCCTGTGTCATGGCTTCCATATCGTGACAAATTGTATTAAAAAATTTTATTGGTCCCCCCGCGTACCCGTGTACTGAGCCGGAAACTTTGGAGCCTTCTGGGCGAATTTTGCTAAGAGTTGTGCCGCAGCCTCCGCCACCCTTCGCTATCTTAGCAAACTCAAGTTTAGTCTTATAGATTCCATCTATACTGTCTTCAAAATCTACGACAAAGCAGGCGGATAGTCCACCATTCTCTGTCCCAGCGCTTACGATACATGGGCTGTTTGGAATAAAATAGCGGTTAGTAATCATTTCTAGCGTAAGCTGCGCCACCTCGTCTGATTCCCCCCGCATAACCCAAGCAACTATTCGTGCAGCCACCTGCGCCCAAGAGGTCTCCCATGGTCTGAAATACCTCTTTTTCAGGATGTTCATGGCCGCCTCGGATAGTTCCAGAACTGGCTTAAATATCATGCTACCTCCCATAGACCATAAAAGCCACCAATTTGGTGGCAATATGGGTAAATGAACTATTTTGTATTAATCTGGCATTGTATCATCAAAGGACAATTTTGCAGGAAATTCTGCCACGCCCGATTCTAATGCCATTCTTTCTCTCTCAAGGTCTCGATTAACTGCATTGGCAACAGCAAAAGAATCCGGGTAACGAACTTTTAATTTGTTTACGTTTTGTTCAAGGACTTCCCCCAGGCTAATTCCAGTAAACGTACAGAAATTTGATACGTACCACATAAGATCCCCAAGTTCTTCCTTGACATTAACAAGGTCTATTTCCTTCCCATAGGCAATATATCTCTTATAGACATCGGATAATTCTCCGAGCTCTGTTGCCATGCCAAGAAGCATGTGTAGTAAGTCCAGAGTATCATTTCCCAGTAGTGCAGCCGTTCTTGCCGACAATCTTTGGTAGGTTTTAGTATCCATTAATCTCCTATCATCTTATAGAATTCTCTTAGTGAAAAGATTGTTCTAAATTTCTCCCAGTAGTCTCTATTCCATGGCCTTGCGAACAGAACAGCCCTAGTTACCTTCGATAAATCTCTTACATGTTTTACATTGTCATCCAAGAACCAATCAATCTTCCGGGCCCTCGCAACCGTAGCCTTGTCCTGTGTAAAGATAAGATTCTCGTGGAACGGAAATTTATGCTTTCTAAGATACATCTCGGTAGTGAGTCTAGCGGACTCTGGTCTAGATGTTATGTAATATATTACATGGTGTTTGGATAATAATTCTGGAATCTGCCTTTGCTCTTTGCTTGGTGTTTTCGAGGAGTATAGCACATTGATTTGACAGATAAATTCCATCTCACTGTTTGGCCTAGAGGGTATATATGTCGTCCAGAAATAATAGGATTCTCCGGTGTATCCCTTGAATTCTCTATAGAAGGATTCTACCGCGTCGTGCCAGCTATAGATAACTCCGTCTAGATCTAAACCTATTATCATAGATCTCCTGTCTGGAATCCCCAAACACTCCTAGAGAGGATGTCTTCTTTTAGCTGTTCCGGGGTTCCACCCTCCTGGAAGAAGTTAACAATGTCGTATTTCTCACGCCTCTCTTTATACCTTAATACCTTGACTCTATCTGTCCCTAGATTTTTTGCTACTCTTTTTGCCCCGGCAATCCCCGCCGGGTCATTATCGGCTATATAATATATATTTTTTACATTACAAAATTTTGCCATCCACCCATGACCCCAATATACACTACCTCCAGACGAACAGACAGACGGAAATCCGTTCTGGTTCATAAGGATACAGTCTACTATTCCTTCTACTATATATACAGAAGAAACAAATTTTAATATTTCACTGTTATAGAGTATTGGAATATAGCCGGAATTCTTATACCAAAGAGAGATTCTCCTCTCCGGCTCGTCTCTCCGGCACTGGAAGTTTACAAATTTACCGTCCAGATAGAGAGGGATTAAATACCAGCCGTCATAATAGCCAAGCTCATACCTGTCAATTGTCTCGTCTGTGAGACATCTTTTATACCAATAAGTCCTGTTGCTCTTGCCGTTCCTATTGAAAACCCCCACAAGCTTGTCGTATGGGGTCTGGTTTCTCTTTTCATCGAAAGAATAGGTGTCAGCAACACCGTTTAAAAACTCCTTGGCAGAAGTTTTTTTCATCCCCCTGACCTTGATTAGATAGTCAAGAGGCCCCCCATAGATTTCTCTTGCATTGAAATAGAATAAATCCCTCTCTGCATCAACTACAAGGGAAGAATGAATACGCGATCTTAGCCACCTGCCTCTTCCACTTATTCCAAAGTCTTTCTCAACTAAATTAGCTAGAATTGACATTTCTGTCCTTGTCCGTAGAATAAAACCCAGGTGACTTGTATATAACCGGAATAGGCCGTATAACTCTGTATGGATGAGATTTCTTCTTGCAGTTTGGACAGGTAAGCAGGATACCTTTGTCATTCAGAAATTTTAAATATTCTGAATATGACATATTCACATCGAACTTGTGGGAACATCTACCGCATTTTAGCGTGTATAACATTCATCTTTTCTTTCTATGCTTAAAAAATTGTACCTGTCTTTCCCTTTTCTTTAGGGCCGGGCTATTTTTACTTTTATATACCCTTGATAGCTTTCTTCCGGTTGTTTTACTAAATAAGGCATAGCCGCCTTTTACTTTTTTTATCATCGTGACTCCTTTGGATATTATTAGTATCCATGGAACTTTTCTTTTATCTTTCTTGCTCTCTTTATGTCCTGAGAGCGTTTCTTTTGTTCCATTTTCTTCTTGTATTCCTCTTTCGAGGAACTTTTCTTTCTCTGGAGCCTTGGCTTAGCCATAAGTCTCTCCTTTATCCCATTTAGCTTTAAATCGCATAAGCAGATCATCCTGCTTTCTGAATATATTACGCAACTCATTGATCAGTTCACCTACTGTATCTGTGGTGAGAGTTCCGTCTGCAAGCCGCCGGATAACTTCATCCGCCTGCTCTCGTAAAATGACCATTAGCCTATTGACCCAATAGACAGTAGGATTCTCTAAGAGAATTTCTCTGATGGCCCGCTCCTCATTTGCTAACTTTGTGCTGGCCGGCAAATCTCTTACGTATCCAGAATACATGGTATCTCCTTGTCTCTTATACAGTAGCTTGGGTTTACGGTATGATTATATCACATAGTCGGGGTTTCTGTCAAGACAAACTAACTTCTGTGTAAATACTGTGTCAATACTCTTATAAGAGTCGGAGTAAGCAGATCATCGTATTTCAGATATAAGAAATTAACCAATCTATTCAGATCCGCTTTTGAAATTGGCAGGTAAATGAGCTCGTGCTTATCCCTGCACGCGTCCGCCTGTTGCTCATGTGTGTAAAGAGTTCCGCAATAGGAACACTTATATTTATTCCCTTGTCTGAGTGCCATCTTCGTTCATCCACTGCTCTATAAATTCCATTTTTCTTGTCAGAATCTGATAGAATAATCATTATAGCTTCATATCACTATCATAAATTCTGTTTCCAATTTCTACTCTCATACTACCTCCAAATCTACATATCCATAATGTCCGACTAATTTCCCATCCCTGAATACAAACTCAGAAACAACGGCCCTGTCCTCATCCGTAAGTAAAATAGACATCTTTTTACTATCTTCCTTATTGAAGGAAATCTCGATTGGAAAGCCGGCATTTTCAAATACCGTTTTGAAATTCTCGAAATCACTCATTTTATTCTCTCCTCCGAAATCTTGCAATACTCGTCCGATATGTCTATGCCTATGGCATTTCGGTCTAATTTCTTGGCCATCTTTAGTGTGGTTCCACTCCCACAAAACGGATCTAAAACCATGTCTCCCGGATTAGACCAGGTTAAAATGTGATCTTTGGCCAATTGCTCTGGAAACACAGCCGGATGGTTAACTTTGTCCTTAGTAGAATATCCATATCCGTTATTGAATCTCCAAATATTATTTCTGGCAGAGAAATCTGGAGTTGGTTTATTCTTTTTATCTCTCTGCACTTTAGTACCATCCCTTAAATAATGGCTAGGTTTCCCAAAGTTACTAAATCCTGCCCACCGGTTGGGCTTATCAATAATCAGATTGTGTGTTTTGGGTTTTCCCTTGCTAAGCACAAACATATATTCAAAAATCTGTGTATAGCGGACCCCATTCTTGGGTGATGGAAATGCAGACCCATTCTTTTCGTATATCATGGTATCATGCAGATTAAATCCCACTTCTTTAAAATATAGTGCTTGTCTAAATGATGTCCCAGTTTCAGATCCATTAATCGTAGCATCCCCAACAACCCAAACTACTACACCTCCATCTTTTGTAACTCTGTAGAGCTCCTTGGCTAAGGATTCAAAATCAAACGAGAAACCATTATAATCCCTCAGCCCATCATAAGGAGGAGATGTTACCGTCAGGTCTATTATACTCCCCGGAAACGTTCTTAGAACTTCTACGTTATCTCCACATATAATTTCAATTGACATCTAAATACCCTAAATCACGGTGCAAGGAGACTATTTCTTTGCCATTTTTATCCACTACCTTAAATTCTTCACCGTAAGTTATTACTTTGTGCGCGTCTGTCTTGTCTATATCAAGTTTCACAATCATATTTTCTCTTTTTTCCATTCTTTAGGAAGGTCAACAAATGTCTCTGTTCTACCTAAATTAAACTTATAGGTCAGCCACATACTGTGGAATTGACTGGCGGACGTTGCCCCATTTCTTCCTGTGGGCGTTATATAGTCTATTCTTCTATTGGGGATTATCTTTTCACACCCCCTCTTTACCCATTCAATATGCCTTGCGTGGTAGTCCGCATTAATAAGGAATGCAAACGGAACATCATACTCGAAGGCTCTTTCTATGAACATATCTTTTATAGAAAACGGTGGATTGGTTATGATGACAAATTTCTCATTGTTTGAAATCCACCCCCGAATTGTGTAGGGTGGGTCATCCGCAATAAAATTTGAGATTGCATCCGTTATCTCAGATCGTCGTATATCAGAAGAAAAAACATTCTTTCCAAATTCCAATAATCGTCGTGTTATCTTACCACCACCCGCCGCACATTCCCAAACATGCCCATTTGGAATAAATGGAAGTAACAAATCTACCGCGTAATTGGGAGTTTGGAATGTATCCCTTACCTGGACGGCAGTTGGGGTTTTCGGAGCAGTAGTGAGCGGTTTAATATGCGACCCGTTATATGCTGACATGAATTCCTTTTTTTTGTAAACCAAGACTTGTCTATTGACAAACAAAGCGTTCTATGCTATAATTCTGTGTATGCTTACCACAACAGTCAAGCATATAGATTATAGCACAGAATAACACGTTTGTCAAGGGGAAACCCAAAAGGAGACAGGATGCTCGCTGTAAATACAATATATAACACAAATTGCCTAGATGGGTTACAATTATTGGATAAGAGCAGTATTGACCTAGTAATTACCTCCCCGCCCTATAATGTACGAATACCCTATGATTCGTGGAATGATTCCATGCCGGTAGAGGAATACTTTGAATTTACATCTAAATGGCTGGCCTTGGTATTCAGGGCGCTGAAACCAGATGGAAGAATTGCTCTCAATATTCCCTATGAATCAAATTATAAATATCTTGGATCGGGGCGATGTTTTCTGTCGGCGGAATATTGGAGCATAATGAAGGGTATCGGATATAAGTTTGCAGGGATAGTTGATCTAAAGGAAGAACATCCACAACAGCATTCTCCAAGAGGAAGCTGGATGAGTCCATCTGCTCCGTATATTTACAATCCAAAAGAGTGCGTAATAATTGCATTCAAGGATCATTGGAAAAAGGATGTAAGGGGGGAAAAATATTTTGATGGGGAAGACGGAAGAAAAGAGTATTTATCTCTTTTATACGGGCAATGGCCATATAACGCCGAAACTAAAAAAAGAACTCAGGCAAATTTTTCTTTGGACATTCCACTTGCGGCATTGAAAATGCTTACATGGAAAAATGATCTGGTCTTAGATCCGTTTATGGGAAGTGGAACCACTGCCGTCGCCTGTAAAATGTTAGAAAGAAGATACATTGGATTTGAGATCAGTGCAGAATATTGTAAAATAGCCGAAGACCGTATAAAGTTGTCATAATTGATTTTATATATTGGAGAGAGAAATGGACTATAAAATAAAACAACCAATGGTAATAGACGTGAGTC
>DYKD01000060.1:12798-17592 GCA_020722765.1 Brevinema andersonii
TTGGAGAGAGAAATGGACTATAAAATAAAACAACCAATGGTAATAGACGTGAGTCACTGGGAGGGGCGGATCCAGTGGGATAAAGTTATGGCCGGAACCACACCGCCGGCGGGCGTCATTTGTAAAGCAACAGAGGGAACTGGATGGGTAGATGATACGTTTGAGTGGAACAGATCCTTTCTCAAGGATCTTGGAATACCTAGCGGATCATACCATTTTTACAGGTTTGAATATGACCCTCTCAAACAGGCGGAGCATTTCCTGAGAGTAATTGAAAGAAATAATGGATATGGTGAGTTATATCCCGTCTTGGATATTGAATGGGGGGATTATAAGGATAGAAAGAATAAATGGGTAAGATCTCCTAGAGGAAAATCCCTCACGGACGCTCTACAGGTATGGCTCGATAAAGTAGAGTTGGAAACCGGGGCTGTACCGATGATCTATACAAGCCAATCCTATGTATCCAAATACATGTGTGATTGGTTTGGTGCGAATACCTTGAAAAATCCTTCGAGGTATCCGCTATGGGTTGCGTGGTACCCATATTCACCGGATGATTTTAACTCCCCTGCAAAGATTCCGAAGGGATGGACAATAGAGCATCTTTGGCAGTATGCCGAAGACGGAATAATAGACGGTATTCGTAACGATGGGGTTGATCTCAACAAACCGTCCGCATTGTTTGGCCTGCCTGGGGTCAATACCCCGCCACCAGACAATCCATATAACTTGCCAAGAGATGTAAAAGTAACTGCAACTATAGGCCTTAATATAAGAACTGGGCCAAGCACCTCATTTGCAAAGGTCGGAAAACTCCATAAGGGAGACATAGTAACTATAGAAGAGACCGTAAATGAGGGAAGTAACTTGTGGGGCAAGTTTGCAGAAGGACAATATATTGCCATAGTACATTCTGGTAATGTCTACGCGGAGTGGAAATGAAAACACCCTTTTATGCCCGCCTGAAGCACGACGTACAACTTGAAATGTATGGATATAAGGCCAGACCCGAAACGGCGTTTGGGACAATTCCAGAACCCGTGCCGCTAAAAGTGGCACCAAAAAAGAATTCCGGGAAAGACGACGTGCGGTTGACAGAGGAATGGTATAACTATCTAAAGAGTATAAATACAGATAAGGGTTACCAGTTTATTTTAGTACAGAAAAACGGATGGTTTAATGGGAACACATCCGCAGATACACTCAGCTTTGGTGGAAACGTGATAATTATTGATGAGATTTCCGGGGATTACGGAAGAGTTAGAACCTACCAGGTTTCTGCAACACCCCCTGGTGCGCTGTATAACTTTGAGAATGTTCCATTTTTAGTTCAGCAGGTAACTGCGGTTAGAAGGGACGGGAAAGTAGTCCTGCCGGGCAGAGGAGTCAAGTCTTTTATGTACCTGATAAGAAGAAATGACTCTTTGTGGGTTCCATTAGAGCGTATAGAGCCTTTTCCTGAGTTACCACAAGTTGTTGTGGTAAAGGCTATAGGAGGCCTCTTCATAAGAAGCTACCCGGCAAAGACCCCAGGTAATATTATTTGGGCATATCCGAATAATACAACCGTACAAATATTTGAGTACGCGCCAAGAGGCCGAGATGTGTGGGGAAGGACTGATAAGGGATGGATAGCCCTCCTCTACAATAATAACCTGTATACCACATGGTCTATGCAGACCACTCCTCCCCCTGCGTTCTAAACCTCCTCTTGACAAATCAAGGAAAGTATGATATAATATTGCCCGAATGTCAGTTCAAAGGACAATTAGCTCAATGGTTAGAGCGCTTCTTTTACACGGAAGAGGTTATAGGTTCAAGTCCTGTATTGTCCATATCCTCTCAATAGAGGCACGTCCTCATGGCGGAATTGGCAGACGCACTTGGCTTAAAACCAAGCGGGAAACCGTGTAGGTTCAACTCCTACTGGGGACACAACCAGGCATATCTAGGATGGTCCAAGACGGTAAACGTAAGAAAAGTAACCGAAGCTTGATAAACGTTCCACTGTGCCGGTGCCTGGTTTTTAGCTTGCAGAGGAAAACATGCAATTTCTTGGTTTAGTACTAATATCAACCGGAATAATTCTTCTTTTTTATTCATTGGTATCTATTATTACCAAATAACGCACCCATAGTATAATGGTATTACAAGGCCTTTGTAACGCTTTGATGTAGGTTCGATTCCTTCTGGGTGCTCTACTTGGTACGAATAGGGCTTCTAGTGATAATGGGAGCACGACTGCTTTGCAAGCAGTAGGACAGGGTTCGATCCCCTGGAGGTCCACCAAATACGTTGATTGGAGGTTTCTGTGCCCAAAAATTCACCAAAACAGGCCATGAGTGAGGAAGACAAGTTGATCCTGGCCGATCAAGACGAAAACCAGCTCGACGAGGATACACCATTGACCATCGAGATCGTCAAGGACGAGAAAGACGGGACCTACGTCTGTGTCATTCGCCTACGCACTGATGAGCAAGACATCACACATGTCCTTGACGCCATCGCTGAAACAGGTATTATTAGCCCGATGACAATAGCCATTAAATAGACGGAGTGGCTAGATACACAGACAGAACAAAATTGGGTCTTGACAAGCAGATAAAAATGTGATATAATATCACTGTTTGAATAAATTGGGGGATAGCGAAGAAGTTATAACGGGTATTGGTAGCACCCCAAATATCCTATATAACAAATCTTTTTTGCAGAGAGTGGAACTGCGTCACAAAAGTCCAGAAATGGTGTACGAAATTTGCCAGAAAATATACACTTAAGAGACTCCCCGGTGTGGTGCAGGAATGGCGGCCCCGACCTTGGCAATCGAAAGATAATAGGTCGTCCAGCACCAGTATAAGCATAATATCATTATGCAGATACTCCTACCATCCCATGATAGGAGTATTGTATCAAAATACTTTGTGTTTTTATCTAAAGGTCTCTACACTCTTCTAAGGATGAATTAAGATTAAATATTCCAAACTAAAGTAAATGATAATGGAATATTTTGCCTTTTATCCATACTGAAGTACTTGTATCTTTATTCGAGTAACAACCACTATTCTCTGAGATCTCTTGGAACTGCATACCAAAAGGTCTTGACAAGAAATAAAGAATATGCTATACTCTTTGAGAAACAAAACGGGAATTAGCTTAGCCCGGCTCAAAGCACTCGCTTTGGGAGCGAGGGATCGGAGGTTCAAATCCTCCATTCCCGACAGTTTACTAGCAAAGGAGACGTTATGGGCGATAGATATATTTTAGAGGTTACATGTCCTAACTGCAATGATCATGATGATTCCGTCTACTATGCCCCAACGTGCGGTTTCACAGTTTGGAGATGCAAAAAGTGTGGTAAGGAATTTGACCTTGAGTTACTTACTGGCATATCATCTGAAGATGCGTCTAATGCTGAACAGATCAAATCTATTGTCAGTTCTATAATGAAAGAAAAAGGAGATAAAAATGGACGGAACATTTGATTGGAATCCAGAAGGATGCGGCCTTGCAATAGGTATTTCTATTGTACTGTGTATGATTATTTACCTAGTAATCAAGCTTGTTGGCGGATGAAGGCGCCAGACAAAAGTAATCTCTGTTCCAGCTGCCGGTATAACCGAGAAGATGGTGAGTAATGTCAACGCGATTTGTAGTAACACAGATTAGTACTTGTCCGAAGTGCAAAGGAGCTGGGGTTGTCCAGCACCCTGCATGGGAAGAATATTGGGCAGATCCAATACATGATGTCAAGGCATCAATGTCACCTGAACATGACCTTCGGTGGTTTACTGGTCATGGATGGATGGAAACGCCATTGGACCGGCTACCGGATGAAGAAATTACATGCGATGAATGTGATGGTATGAAGCTTACCAGAACCGAAGTTGACCTCTTCACCGCGCTCAATAGCCTTGAAAAGGAGATGATAAAAAATGTGTAACGGCAAAAAACAGAGATTACAGAGGCGGCGTAGACTGCTTGGTCGAGGTAAAAGAGTCCGCACTGGCATTGCCTCTAGACGCGGCCCAGGCAGAACTGCACACGGCCGCCGGAGTGGCGGCGGCTAGAAAGGAGTAAAAATGGGAACAAAACACCCGAAGTCAAAGCGCGGGAACGGCGGGCCTAAATACCCCAAACCCCCTCGCCCCGGTCCGCATTGAAACTATATTTTGTCGGAGTGCGTAACAGGCGCACGATAGTAAAATAGGTGCAAATCCTTATCCGACAAATCTGATACCCGATAATGGGCGAGACGGCGCGAGAGTGAAAAATTGGCAACTGATCCGTCTGCTAAGTGAAGTTGCAGAAACTTTTGGCAGAGAAACTCTCTATCAGAATAGCATCGGCTGTGAAACTGGCACAACAGTTTTGAAAACTTCGATAGTGTGTTGGCCGAAATATTGCCAAATCCTTTTGTCCGAAAGGGTTGCCAGCCAGTCAACAAGCGACAACGAGATAAGTGATGCCGTGTTTGTGTCTAGGCTTATGACCACTAGCATCATGTGGGAATTTGTAGAAGTGACACAGACAGTCACAGGAAAAGGAGAGCCGAATACTGCTCAGGCAATCGTGTAACTGCCAGAGCGTACAGAACACGAGTTGCTGGACATAACCTAACACCGCCAGCACTGGACGGGGCTATCGCCCCCGATAACCAGCAGGCCTTACCTGTTGATGTACTGACAGACGGAGGCGGTTTGAACAAAACGATCCGCCAGTAACGCAAATCATGGGCTCGTGGCGCAGTGGTTAGCGCAGGCGACTCATAATCGCTTGGTCGCAGGTCCGAAT
>DYKD01000009.1 GCA_020722765.1 Brevinema andersonii
GACGGCATACACCGTCCTTTCTTTTTTGACCAAGACAACAGGGGCAACGGGTGGCTGTACCACCCGTTGCCCTTTTTAAATGGGCACAATCCTCGAAGACTCGGATTGTCGCCCATAATTCCTCCGGGGCTCCGCTCCGCTCCGCCCCTCCGCGCTCGCGGACTCGCGGAAGACGCACCCATCTTCGAAATCAAATTATGGAGGTTCATATGTCTATCAAAACATTAGAAGTCGTACGTGGAAAACTGTTCGAGCTAACTCTCAAAACACCGTTTGAAGGAAGTAACATGGTGGCGCTAGTGACGTTCGACAACGGCTGGTTTCAGTGGGAAGCCCCAGTCATTAGGTTTGCTGGAAGCATTCCATATGGTATTCCTTGTTCCCCAGAAGCGAAGTATGCCGACTGGTATCCCATCATGGGTGGACCAAAGGATGCCGGCATACCAAAATACCTTGTCAAGTCATCAGCACGATATGAGCTTAACAAGCTCATAAGTAAGCTGGTAATGAAGCATGCTGAAGAGCTTGGGTTGAACAGACCCAAAGCAACCACGGCACCAGCACAGGCAACAGTACCGGCAAAGAGGAAGACTCAAGACGAGGAATCTGAAGAACTCTTTGCATGAAAAAAGGCGTCAAGCCCCCAAGAAGGGGACTTGGCGCCCTGTTTTTTGAACATAGTATCCTCCTAAAAGCGCGAGCCACCCTGAAGGGTGGTTCGTACTTTTTTCCGCTCGCGGACTCGCGGAAGACGCTCATATTTTTGAAGTATCAGAAATGATATGGGTCCCATCGAGGGCCCCAGCTGTTGTGCCATGGACTAGCTACCCATGGTAATAATCTTGCAGTCCACCACGGAGTGGATGAACTGGTAAATGTGTCATGCGTACACATGATACATATGCGGGTTCGAATCCCGCCAAGACCTCAAAACACGCAAGCTATTACGGCCTCAAGCCCGAGTAGCATTGCTATCGCAACAGCATCCTAAACAGCGTCATCCGAAAGGGTGGCGCTGTCTTTTTTGAATAATCTCAAGGAGGATGATATGAAACATATTAGTTACTCAGAGTACGGGCAAACGATAAGCCCTAAACTTAAAGACCAATTCATAAGCATGGTCATCGAAATCGGATTAGAGGATTTTCGAACCTCGACCGATGAGTGGAGCGAAATCTTCTGTGATTGGCTGACGAAATGAAAATAGGGTGTCAGAGCTTCCAACTGGGAGCTCTGGCACCCCTTTTTTCAAATAATCTTAAGGAGGTTCATATGTTGTTACATCCACGGGAAGACGAACTCAACCGCTACGGGTTAAGAACAATGCCCAGAGAAGAATTGCGGTTTCAGAAGGAGATCAATGAATACGAAAGGCTGCAGCTGGATTTCGCTGCCGGCCTCTGCAAAGAACACGATCTCCAACAGTTGAATGAACTGGCAGATGTACTAGGACCAGAGCTTACGGTGCCAATCCGCGGTCTCTGGTAACAAAGAAAAGAGCCAGGAACTTCCAACAGGAAGCCCTGGCTCTGTTTTTTTCAAATAATCATAAGGAGGTTATCATGAAAACACAAGAGGTCATAGCAGTACTGGTCGTCATTGCGGTCATTATGGGGTCTTGGACTTTCGCCATAAGCAGTAAACCGGAAGTGACAAGGACCAAGACAAAGACAACAGTGGTCTTCAATAAGGCATGGTGCCAAGACCAATACATCACTGTTACCGGCAGTGGGCATACGAACCACTGGGTATGGAGGCGTTAACATGGGTGGATGGGACATCGGTTGGAACGGCGTGGAATGGATTTATTTCTGCATATTCTGCGCCGTGATAATGTTCGGAATACTGGTGGTCATATACGAATTCATCAAGGCACACATCAACAGACATGATGCCATCAGGCACCGAATGATGAGAATACGGGATGACGACTGAACAAACGGAGCAGAGCCAACTAAAGGCCCTAGCTCCGTCTTTTTTAAATATTCACAATGGAGGTATTCATCATGGGTAAGAAGAATCTGGAAGACACTCTGGCATTAGCTGGAGCTACCGCAGGACTTGCATTGGCGAGGACATTGAAGAACATAGGTTCTATTGCGACATCCACAGGAAAGTTCGTGGTTGATTCGACCAAAGGGATTGGCAAAGTAGTCTCAGAATCCGCCAAAACGAACTACCGTGAACTCAAACTCAGGAAGCGGTAAGAAGAACAGGAGCCAGGTCCAGGACCTGGCTCCGTCTTTTTCAAACAAGCACAAGGAGGTTTATATGGAAATTACCATAGCATTCATCTGTCTTATTGTCATAGGCGTTCTCATGCTGTTCAAACCGGAACCTGACCCGAAAGGGTTGAGCTATTTCAGGTTCAGGATCTGGTTCCCTGACCAGGATTATACATACACGGAGGACTATTGCATGCCGGATGGTCCGGTAGTCCTGTTCGGACGAACCATAGTTCTCAACCTCACAGTGGGAGTCAGACCTGAGATGGTGCATGTATTGGGGGATGAACCCGAGAAACGAGTACACAATCAGGCGACGCTCATCGCACTGGTTGAGGCGGAAACAGACCCGCTAATCAAAATCGCCTATGCACATGGAAGCGGGAATTCCAAGCTCAAAGCCAAATATCCACTTAAGTAAAGGAGGCAACACATGTATGGTATAATGTTCATCACACTTTTCATCGTAATGCTGATAACAACCATAGCATTATACGAAGCCATGAGCTCGTCGAAAGCGACAGAATGGCTTGTCCAGCTAATGGATAAGAACGTCCTGCTGGCCGCGGCCGTCAACTTCGGCATTTCCAGCATCATCGTACTGTTCACTGGTGAGGGTACCGCATCGGGCGCTGCAAATCTTGCGGCAAGTATCGTATTCCCGACATACTGCGTATTGAAACGCAAAGTATTCAAGGTACCATACAGGTTCACATACGGGAAAGGTACGGTGGCTGTCGCCATTGGCATTCTGGTAATCGTCATAGCGGTCATAGTCGCGGCAACCATGACCAAGTAAGCAATACGGAGTCGGGACTTCCAAGTCCTGGCTCTGTCTTTTTCAAATAATACTTTAAGGAGGTCCAAGTATGGACACTATTATCCTCCCTCAGAACGATGAACGCCTGGAATTCAGGTTCCGCGTTCATGTAAAGAACAACATGGTCGGTTACGTTGAAGTACGTGACATCGGGCTCCATGGCTATCAGTCCTGCTCTTACAGGGTCTTCAAATCAACGAAGAATCCAGGTGAAATCTTCACAATGGGCAAACTGGAATACCAGTACAACGGGGCGACAAAGAGCCTCGGGTACGCCTCCAAGGACAGGAAGGCATACATCAACAAGGTACTTCAGGAAAACATCGACCTTATCCTTTCAGGCACAGCAAGCCCGTCAACGAGTTCCGCTCCATCCAAAGTGGTGGTCAGTGCCGATGATGAGCTGTTAGAGGAGCAAGCGTAGGCATATCCGGGTCAGGATTCCAACAAGGAATCCTGGCTCGGTCTTTTTTAGGAAAGAATCCAACTAAAAGGAGGTTCACCATGAGTGAACAGATACAGAAAGCGGTTGAGCAGGCGAAAGCCCAGGAACAGTCGACACGTCAGGCAATCAGCAAAGCGCATGGCCAGAAGAAGGATATCAATCTCACCCTCAAGGAAGCGTCAAAGAAGGTTGTCCTTCACATCAAGGGCGGAATGGAGAAAGCGTCGGTCTGGTATGAGGAATACATGTTCCATACCATGGCGGGAGGTGCCGTTATAGGTTCCACCATGATGATAGTGGCGAACATCCTCGCCGTCAAGTACGGCATTACTGGCACCCTTGTAGCATTGTATGTGACAGGTGGATGGGTGCTGTTGGCTCCATTCCTATTCGCAATATTGTACTTCGCAGCCAAGCTCACAATCAAACTGGTACGGGCAGCAGTCAATGGGATCAGGAAAGCGCACGCACATGGCCCGGTACTGAAGAAAGCCATTGACGAGAAGATTGAAGAGCTTAAGGTCAAACTCGAGAACGGAGTTGACCCTACAGCAGAAACTGCATAACCATTTCCAACTAAGTAAGCCGGTAGCCACCCAGTGGCCGCTACCGGCTTGTTTTTTTGCCTGAAGAAAGGTGTAGGAAGCGGGGCGGGAGCCCCGCGTAGATGGGAAGGGCCCCATATCCGGATGGACAGTATCACGGGACAACCGAAGTGTGGACGGAACGGTCACCAACCATGGGAAGGGACCCATAACAGATCTGCCGGCGCCATAAACAATGGACTGGTAAGGGAATTGTTGCGGGCCGGGAGATTTGGAGCACGGGCAGGGACCCGTGCGGGCGCAGGATCTCCAAGTGGAGAACCTGGCGCGGGCATTCTTGAATGACGCGCAAGCACAGAGGATGATAGTCGGGCAGGGCCCCGACGTTAAAACTTAGTCTTAAGGAGGTTACACCATGGAAAATGTACGCATGTTCTTCGGAACAGTGGAGTGGTCAGATTCCGAGCTGACAGCCATCGACATACCGGCATTCGGAAGGCTCATGATTGACACGGTAGGAAAGCTGGAAATCAGGGCCGGCCAGAAAATCGGAGGCTGGATAGACGAACGGTTGCTGGCTGAAACGGAGCGCGGACATATTGCTGACATGAGTGTCATAGGTTATCTGGACGGGAAATATGTCCCGTTCAATGCCATGAGATTCGTGGCACAATGTGAAACCGAGGCGATTGCCAAATCGGCGCTTGAAGACTGAACAGTAGGTCCCCCTGCTTTGGGAACAGGGGGACTTACAACTAAAGGTACCCCCTTTCCAAGGGCCCGCTAACAACAACATCATCCAGGCATTTCCCTGTAGGGAAAACCGGATCTGATTGTCATAAAGGAACCATTCATGCCTTCTGTTAACGATAACGGAAGCTACCCCCCGTAGAATGGCTCCTTTAGGGTGTTTAGTGGCATTATACGTTGGGTACGAAAAAATTCACGCAAATCATCCATCCTATACCATATGACATACCGTTAATGCATATGTTATGGGATATACGCCTGTTCCATATGGGATAACTGGGAATAGGATGTTTCCGGCGCCTTTAAAATGGGTATTTTAAGGCCTTATACGGGCATCGCAGACGGAATTTCACCTTATCACACTCGTGCGATACGAACCATATTCCCTTGAGGAATTATCATACTCATATGGTTTGCACACTGGCTTGTATATCACCATTATCCTATGTGAAATAGGAAAGGAAGGAAACATGAACATATTAGATATGGCGTTGAAACGGGCTTCAATATCTGTTACTCGGCGCCTCAATAAGGCCATCGACGGGACGGCGATACGGGTGGAGAGCGTATGCGAGCGCAATGGCGAGGTCATAGTGACGTTGCTTGTGACATCACTGGCGGTTACGATAGTATACTCGTATGTCACGGGACAATGGGAAACCACCTCGATATTCGTCGCATGGATGGTCAGCGCAAGCATCGATATAGGTGGTTCCGTATTGAGTGCGGCGGCATGGCGCAAAATAAAGGAGTATATGAATGAACATCAACGACGCAATGGAACAGCTCCGCAACCAGCCTAGTACCGGCAGGCTGCGTTCGATGAGATTCATCGACGGAGAACTCATGGAACAGAACCAGAAGAAGGACAGCTACTTCGCAAGGTTCGCAAGACATAACCAGGAATATTTCCTGGCCTGGCTGATACCGTTCGACAACAGCCAATGGAAACTCTATCTTCATGATGGCAAACAGACAATCAGGGTGGACGGTACGAATCAGGAAAAGATAACATTCCTGAAAAACAAGTCACTTCACGTCATCGGAGAATGACCGGAAACGGCCGCTATGGCAGGTAATGGATCATATAAACCCCCATTCCGGCGGAATCAGGCTCCTTCCAACATGGGAGCCTGGCTCCGTCCTTTTTGAATATCAGAATAGAAGGAGGTTCTTATGGCACGACAGGATGATGCACAGCTCACCATTGATGAGTTCGAGGCGGAACTGGAAGGTGACAGGATGGCCGACTTTCAGGATTTCCGCATGGAAATGACCGTTCCGGGTGAGACCCATACGCTCGATGAATGGTACGAAATACTTGATGTTTGGCTGGTAAAATAAGGAGGTATATCATGGAATTGGACATGAGAATCAGGAAATTCCGTGACATGTCACTGGAGCTTATCAGGAACGGTTTCAGACTGATGACATACCAAGTGGCAGGTAATGCTACACGCATGGCCAAATTCGTATCCGATGAGGATGTACATTATCTCATCGACGACGGAGAAACAGTGAAGTTCCTGTCCGCGGATGACAAGGATGACATCGATACCATCATGTCATTCGAGACGGTAGCGCAAGAATTTGAGCACTACGAGATGGGCGGAAGAACAGTTTTCGCATTCAACCAATAAGCACTAAGTTGTAGGTATACCGGGGCGGAGGAATCCGCCCGGATACCATCATTAAATTCCCTGACAGGTAAACGGTTCAGCTCATAAATGTTCCTACCGATGGAATCGATGGGATCGGTGCCATTTATGATATCATAGGTACCGACGAGGTTAACATGAAGGAAAGCCGGCAAGTCGCTGGTAGCTTCCCCGAGGAATAACGTCATGATACTAAAAGAAATAGGAGGAATCACCATGGGAATGTATACGGAACTGAAACTCAATGTCGAACTTAAGCAGGATGTTCCAGATGAAGTAATTCATATATTGGAATACATGCTCGACGATTCGGCTCACCAACCACCATTACCTGACCATCCGTTGTTCAAGACCGCAAGATGGAGCAGGATGCTACACTGTGGTTCACCGTACTTTAATACGCCGACCTATTCTGAACTGCTGCACGAGGACTCGACATATGTCCTGAACATACAGTGCAACTTCAAGAATTACGACGATGAAATCGACAAGTTCCTTGACTGGCTACGGCCACATATACAGACCGAAGGCATAATAGGCCATCATTGGTATGAGACGGATGATGAACCGACGGCAATATGGAATATGTGCCAAGACGTCGTCTCTGAAGATTTGAGTCTGGAAAAACATACCATCGTGGAGGAAGTGTGATGAGCACGCAGAATATATTCATCGAAAAGGCATCATTCGAGGCACTACATACGGAGAGCGTGCTCGTAAGTACGCTGCTGGACAGCAACCTGACGCGCAAGATGAGATGGCGATACCAGGATTACCTGGCAGCCATCCACCGGCGCATGAAGGAATTACAAGGAGGTCGAGATGGAATTCAAGCTACTGATCGCAACACTGCTGGTTGAGACCTGTCTACTCATAATGCGTAACCAGGTATCATCGTTCCTATATGAACAAACGGTACAACATGCAGCTGACGTACCGATCAGACGGGAACGGATAAACTGGCTCGTTCCAAGCGTATTGCTGACCCTGTTATATACCGGTTTGCTGATTGGAATACTGTTCACAAGGATATGGTGGTTTGCAATCATCATCTTTGGGCTATCAGTCATCACCTCCAGATTCATGAACAAGGCAGAAACATTGCAGGAAATAAAGGATATTGCGCTATTTGATAACCTCATCAGTATTCTCATCACATTTATTGCGATGATAATACTAAAGGAGATATCATGAGCAGCTATGAAAGAATGTCCTCATTGCAATGGTTTCGGCTCATCATTCAAGGATCCGGAAGGAGTAGACCACTGCACAATGTATGACTGTTCAGGCCTAATAAAGGATGAAACCAAAGGAGAACCAGATGGAACACATATACCATGGCGACCGGAAGATCGCCGAAAAGGAGGACGAGGATTATCGTCAGGAAGTGACATTCCTGCTTGAAGACAGGGAAGAAAACTTCCTGTTTGAAGAGCAAACATGTATCCATGGAAACCCGTTGGCATATCCTTGTCCTGACTGCGCGGTCGAAAGACTGGCGCATGGAACAAAGAGGAACGAGGAGAAAATCCCATTAAGGAGGTTAGATGAAAGTCATGCAAAATCTGCGTCATATTTATCTGAAATGGAAGATGCGGAAGACACTCAATGATATTGCCAGAACAGCTTTGTCACTGGCTAAAGAACCGGATAACGCGAAGAAGGCTGCCAAGCTGAGCAAGCTGTTATCCGCAAAACACCTGAAAGCAATCAACAGACTAATGTCAGATATTACGATACCAAAGGAGTAAATATAAAGAAGAAATGACATCAGAATAAAGGAGGTCTATGATGAAGCGTAAAAAGTTATCCAAACTTGCCCGCAGATTCATCAGGAGATTCCTATCATGAGATATGGGCGGCGCTCCGGTGCCGTCCTTCCTCTTGAATTCCATGTCTTCCTAGTGAAGACCGACCAACAACCTGGCGCAGTCATTTTCAGACGTTATAACGTATTAAGGAGGTCCATATGGACAACAAAATCATGGTCGAGAAGACCGAAAGAATCGAGCTCGATGTCTCATCATTTGAAAGCTCGGTAAGTGTCAGTTTCAGGTCATATCCAGATGACAAGAAACTCGGTTTCGCAAACGTCACTTACAAGAACGCATTTGGTGGAACAGAGACAAAACGCCTTACAGTATGGAAGAACCGTGATGGTTCTCCAAGAATAGGCTGGATCAAGACATACGATGGTTATACCACCAGTGTCTACAAACCGACTGATCCTGAGAAGTCGAAGTTCATCAATCCATCGGAAGGAAGTATCGACAGTATGACAAAATCAATTATCGATTACTTCGTGTTCAAAGCTGTGGCCGATGTCAAACAGCACATTGCTCCCAAACCCAGCACCAAACCGGCGAAGAAGATGGTGGATAATGCCGTTTCATCGAAGGATCTGCAGGATAGTCTGGAAGAAGCTTCAAAATCAGCCTAAAGTAACGGGGCATAGGGAAACCTATGTCCCGTCTTTTTTGGTTGAGGGCTTGAACTGCGGGTTATCTGACCTCTATCATCCGCGGTTTCTTCTCTTCCGCAGTAGGCATGTCAACTTCCAGCATACCATCCTCATATTTGGCTGTAATGCGTGTCTGGTCTACATCGGTTGGCAGGAGGCGTCTGAATATTATACCATTGTCCCTGATACTGACAGTTATGGCATTGTTCCGGACGCTTACCTCTATGTTCTTCTTCCCGATACCGGGAAGCGGTAGGGAAAGCTTGCCATCGGAATAGTCATAATTCCACATAGTTCCAAATATCATAATCTTGACTCCTTGGAAAATTATGCACATAATATAATGCCGGGCACACTGTAAATCAAGGCATCGAACCATATTGCCTTGGCACGCCTGGAGATGGTGCGGCCAATTATCATTCGATCAGGAGATCCAATGGACATAGATGATATACCGGTCGGAATACCGTTGATGATGAACTGTCATATATTTTTCCATCATCTACCGAATAAGCCTGTCAAATGCTGGCTTGAAGTCAATCCCAATGCTCCATTCAACAGGATAATAATACTCGATGATCCGAATTTAGGCGGCCATAATTGCACCATGTCTGGTAAAGACGCTTTTGTAGACTACGTACGTAGCAAGTACGGTAACATCACAGGAAGATGCATTTGGGCAAATGGACCCATATCTGGGATAGAAGTCTACTTTCCAGACGGAAAAGCCAGGGAGGAAACGCCAGAAATTTCCAATTCGCTGTCATTGGAAGGACGAATAGACATCTTATGATAATGCGGACAAAATTAAGGAGGTAAGGATGCAGAAGACAGAATCAACATTTGACATGATTCAGCGCTTATGGAAGGAAGAAACCGAACGCATAAGGCAGAAAGAGGAACAGATACGCAAGCTTAAACGGGAGGCAACACATGAACAAGATTCTGATTCCTGAGGAATTTCTGATGGTGAGTTCAGGTCTGTCCGGACAAGCGGATGCAGTGGCTGAATACATGGAAACACACCGGAAATGTTATGTATGCGGGAAACCGCATCTCAGGAAAGGTCGAAAGACATGTTCCGACAGGTGTGAGGAGGCCTATCGCGGCAATCACACGTTGTACAGACAAATCAAGGAGGAATTGAAATGAACGTTGCTGATGAAATAACTGAAATGATGATCAAAATACAAAAACTTGACACCAACTACTCGAAGCTTTTGGCTATTGCCGTTGAAGCACTTACACATGACGATACGCCGAAAGAACTTAAAGACCGTATCAAAGCTTTTATAGGAGAAATATGATGATACAGGAACGGAAAGGTCTATGTTTCAGATGCGAATACCGGGCCCAGTATTTCGAATCAGGGCATGCTCCACGTATGGAATGCGGATTGCCAGATACATGCAAATGGGCCTGTTTTATGTACAAACCTGTATTACCTGTCATCATTGGCAGGCTGAATAAGAGGGATCCGCGTCCCATAACATTGAATATCCTCTCAGCACGCGTAACTTATCTAGATACCGCAAAAAGTGAGGATATGGAACTGGTGTCTGTCCATGGAAAGACCAATAAGGAACCAAGCATGCTTGTTTACTGGAGACCCAAAATGAAGGCTAAAATTAGTAAATCTAAAATACAAGGAGTCAAAAATGCAACAGGACGAAAGACAGGAAAGACCGGAAAGGCAGCACGGAAATAATCCGTTTACCAGGAAAATGCTGGAAGGCGCCTGCCAACTGGAAAACAAGGTATGGGTATATTACCCTAATACGAAGAAACTGAGCCAGAACAGGAAGGACAAATTGGTTGAATTCAGTAACCACTTGTCAGATACATTCGGACAACCTATCTTCGCAATCTACATGAATCCCAACCAGGAGAATGACGAGTTCCTGTGGGATATAAGGTTCAAATTCCGCCACACAGCAGATGGCAGGCAATTCAGATCATAAATTATAAGGAGTCCAAAATGCAGAGACTGTTACAATTCATAAGGAGCCATCGGGAACAATTACTCATAATACTTGCGTTGACTGCAGCATTCATACTTACCAGCACAGTCACTTCAATCATCACTTCCAGCAATGAAAGATCAAATATCATCAGGGAACTGGTGGAAATACAGAAGATCCAGTCAACCACACTCGAAGATTACAGGCGTGACTTCATCCAGAAGGGATTACTGGCCAGACAGGTATACCAATGGAGCTGGTACAAATCGGTTAACACCAAGGTAGGCAACCTTAATCTCAACAAGTATTACGCGATGAGCCTTGTTGAATTCAACCAGTTGCTTGAATGGTCATGGGAATTCAACCGGCAGCTGTCAATCCCGCCTGACAGTTGGGAAAATTACATCATGCTCGCAAAGTGGATACTTGAAAGCAGCATCTACCTGCAAGCGGAACACAAGACAGGTGAAATCATCCATATGGCAGGATACACAAGACCAGGTTTCGAGCATGCGCTCATCCAATACAAGTACAAGATGAACATCAATCCAGGCCATAAGTTCTACATCAGGGACCTTGATATTGCAAGAACAATATCAGACCAGGAAATAAGGCAGATATTCTCGACAACCGACAATGTCCTCAAATTTGATTATACCTTCATCCATTACCTGTTGATGAAATATGATTATAAGTGGGACTGGGTTTTGACCGCCTTCCATTTCGGCGAGGACAAGACCGAATATTGGAATGGTTTAGGACTGAAGGACATACCCAACTTCAGGCTGGATGGGCAATGGGAAACCCATTACCTGAGGGAATATTACCAGACCGTATTCGAGATAGCCAAAGGCATAGCCGATGGCACATTCTCCAGAATCAGCAGGTATGAGGAAACCGTCAATAGACTGGCACATAGGGATGCCAGAAGGGACAGGTTCATCAGTGTACTAAAGTTAAAGGCCAGATCTGAAGACAAGTTCAGGGATCTTGAAGAGAAGTACAACCTATTACGGAATGACTTCAAGGAATACAAGGAAGTCAACGAGCAGATATTGCAACAGATGGCGGAACTGAATGATATGTCATTGGCTGATCAGAACAATTCTGATATAAAGGAACAAATTAGACAACTGAAGAAAAGGATCAGACAGACGTTCAAGCATCTGAAATTTCCAAATAGGCAGGTACAAACCAATGTACATACCAATTAATACTATGATTAAAGCCACCATTATATGTGGCATTATTGCCGTAACGTTCATGATCATATCAATGACCAATACCAGAGATGTATTCTTCTATGATAAGCCTACAAAATTGACTATTGCCACAAAGTACATAAAGAATCCGGCACATGCCATCGCATTTGTCGCTTTATGTGATTATTTGGGTATTGACCTGGCATTGGGACTAGCAGTAATGGAACGTGAGAGCCATTTCAGACAATATGCATACTCGTCAAAAGTGGTAAATGGTAAACGCCAAATCATAGCGAGAGGTTATATGGCAACGCATGTCACTACCAGCAAGTTCATAATGACGAAGACCCCTGGTATGGAATACAGGGGTTCCCAGTCGGAATACGACTCTGCCAATAACATGTATAACGGATTAGTCCACCTCAGATACTGCATTGAAACATTCGGTTATAACAAAGGTATAGAGATCTATAATGTAGGTGAAGGAAATTATAAGAAGAGAATACGCAATCCGGACTATACCGCATACGTCCTTACAAGAGCAGATATGATCAAAGAGGAAATGCAGGAATTACGGAAAGAACAGGAACGGAAACAGGTTTTCCAACCATTATCGATATATGCATGGAGATTCAAATGACTACCAAGTTTACAAGTAAAGACATATTAGTACCTGGCGCTCCTTTTCCCGGAGGTTTGGCATGATAACAATATACGTAGACGGGTCAAGTCTGGGAAATCCGGGAAATGCGGCCTGTAAGATGGTTATTGAGGATGGGGACAGACATGATGTCCTTGTAAAGGATCTGGGCTTCCATTCCAACAATTATGCGGAACTGGCGGGTATTCTCATGGGTCTTGAATACCTTGAGAAGAGACGGATGGCAGGCGAACTCGATGGATCCAAAATCCAGATATGGTCTGATTCAAGGATAGCCCTTGGTTGGATGATAAACGCGCCAACCAAAGGCGTATTGGATTATCGTGAACTCATGCTGATGATTGATCGCATCCATGAGATAAAAAGTAAGTTACCACAAATTGTCATATCCCACTGGCAGACCAGGGCTTGGGGTGAGATCCCTGCAGATTTCGGTAACAAGACAAAAAGCAGGAAGGAGGCAAAATGACCAATGATGACATCTCTTTGGTAAATATCGTATCGGTACTTACCCCCGAACAGAAAGCTGTTTTTGATAACAGCGGGCTTCACAAGGTCGTGGAAACATTCGGTACTAAGGAAGACAATGTCACAGTCCTAAAGACTGAGTTGGGCAATCTGGTAATAGCCGAGAATCTCAGGCATATCATACCGGTGAAAATAAATATGGATTTAAGGCATCCTGTACTCATGCTTGGCGCTTTCAGATGGAGGATATTCGACGACGGAATAGAAATTCATATCTAGGAGGCAGTATGATCGTCCATGTTGACGGAACTGCGATAGACATATCCCGGACAAGAAATACCAAGGACAATTTGCTCATTGTCATCAAGGTAACCGGGAACATAGTCAGAAACTATGAGCTGGAAGTGGTAGATTATAAGGCTATGACTAGCCGATCTACGGTTGAATTTGCCCCAATCCATATGGATTCCAAAGGCAATATCATCGTCAATAATCATGTTGTCATAACCGAAGACAATCTAATAAGACTTAACGATGGAACATTCGAGAACTCAGCAATAACGAACGAATTCAATGCTCAGAAGATATTGAATAGAACAATCATAGATAATCCTATCTATGGCGCACTATTCTTGGCTATTACAGGAAAGGAACCTGAATCTATCAACATGTTATCTCTCAATGATGTAAATGAGATCATCAGTAATAGGGACATTATACCTAAGATCTGGAATGTCAAATATAAAGGTCTCCATATATGGCGTCTTAATCAGAGAGAAGAATATGTATATCAGGCTGTACTCAGAAAAGTTTACCAGATGGTATTTGAGAATCTAACAGAATCAAGGCTCAAGTATGCCATACGAAAACTGAATCTTTCCAAACAGGAAGCTATCTTCAACAAGCATCAGGCAATTGCAGCAAGCCATAAGGTTGATATCCCATGGGAAGCTGGCATGATAAACATGCTGGAATATGATGCCAATCTGATCCCTAATGATACCCCGCAGAACGGAAACGCAGGTCTGGTTGTCGCCAAAGTCTATAAGGAACAGAATGGAAAACGTTTCTCATATCTTCAGTGGATAAACCAATGGGCTGAAAACTGCTCCCCTAACCGGCAGATTGTAGCTAGATATGTCACTCAGATTTGCGAACTTACAAACCGGAACTTCAAGGACAATCTTGTCAACCTCTTCGCTGCCAGAATGACATACATGGGATATACGCTAGAAGATGGTTGCGTCATATCTGAAACAACCGCCGAGAAATTCAGATGTTACGACATCAATATTGACAGGTTCATAGTCCGCAATCCAAAACTGACGGTCCAACCTCTCGCCAATTTCGACGCATACATGTACGAATACCTGATACAGGATGATGCGCCATTTGTCAACAGGGGTTACCTTGGAACATATAATGGTGATAACGAAATCAGAAGCAAATATTATGGCATAGTCACCAATATTGACATAACAGAAACGGAAATCGAAGGTGAATACCTGGTCATTGTCGAGACCACATCAGTATTGAGATTACGTGAAGGGGATAAGTTAGCTGATTTGCATGGCAACAAAGTCACAGTAACAAAGATACTGCCTAGTGAACTGATGCCAAGAGCTTGTGGTAAATATCTTGATATCATTGTCCCACCATGGATTGGCAAACGCGGTTCTGCAAGCAGACTGAAAGAAGAGGAACATTCAACGGTTCATAATGTCGCAGTAGTGACAGATTCCCTGAATGACACATTCTATCAGGATGTGGCGGTAGGTCATGTGACCTATATCCGGTTAAGCCAGCATGCAAAGAAGAAACTCAACTATAGCCATAAGACAGAAACCAATTATATGGGGCTGGTACCTAAAGGTTATGGGTTGTACAGTTTTGCAGATGCAATGTACCACATGGAAGCGGTTGGTGCCAAAGACCTGATGATGGAAATCCTAAATAGGACATATGATACAAACAGTCCAGAACTCCTGAATCAGCATCTCAAATGCTTCGGCTTCGAACTGATAAAGGGTAGAATTACAGGGCTTTCAAAGACCCCATTCTTCACTGCTCCTGATAATGATATTATCCTAGACAAATTCGTTAATGCTGAAGAGATTGCAACACTTGCAGATCCTACCGGTACGGTCCTTGATCCTAGAATATTATATTCTCATTCATGGATAAGAATACCTGAAGGATTACAGCTGACTTTCCATGCCCTTACCTCGCAATTACGTATCCACAGCTATGACCATGAATATGTGACACACAAGCTGGTAGATGATATGAGCTGGATGAAACGCTATGATATAAGTTTCGGCCATCTGATGACAGATGGTAAGAAACAGGTATTCATCCGCATACCTCCCGGATTGCGGACATGGACAACGAAGACAGATACAGTGACCTTATCAGATATTCAGCATCAGTTAAACCAGCTGATAATGCAATTGAAGACATATGAGCAGACAAGGTTCAGGGCCATGCAATTTGATCCTTCAAGACGAATCAATATGCTCGTGAACAAGCTGTTGGATTCGATGCTGTCAAGAATATTCACGAAATCAGGATTACTCCGCAACACCATCCATCCAAGAACAAAGTTCTCCATGAATGCGGTATTAGGCTCGAATCCTGAACTTCCACTTGACACATGTGAAATCCCATTAGAAGCATTCCATGATTATCTCAAAGATGAGGAATTCCGCAAAGCATATGGACTAAGTGAGATAGAAGACCCTGACATAGGCGAGATTAATTTCGCCATTGAAAAGATGGATGCAAGATGCCTCGTAATGAGAAATCCTGCACATCAGGTAAGGAACTGCCAAGGAATGCGATTTAGAGTATGGGCTGGAAATTCAATCAGGATAAATCCGGCAATCGTCAAAGTCTTCGATAAACAAAACAATCTCCGTATGTGTTGACATCAGACCAAAAGTGTTATCTAATATGAGTATCCAGAACTAAGGAGACTCATATGAGAAAGTATTTTACTGGTCGGAAGTACAACAAGAACTTCTTTAACCAAATCGATTCAAAGGAGAAAGCCTGAAACTTCAAGATATATTCTATGCAGAACCTCCAAAATTCAGGTTAAAGAGGAAAGAGATTAAGTTTCAACTGTCGAAGTAAAATCCTTCTCAAACGGTGAATCCCCACTTAAATGAGGGCAACGCCGTACCAAAACCCATAGGAATATGGATAATGGTCTATCGACTTATAGGACTCCAGAACGGAGTTACTAGGAGGCTTTCAAGCCTAAATGAAGGACATCCGAAAGGATGAAGGAATAGTCAGTGCCACTAGTAATAGTGGGGAACATGGGTGATTTCGATGGCGATACTGCGATTGGATACTTTCCAATAAGCAAAGAGGCAATGGAAGACCTGAAGAAATTCACATTGGAAGACCATATCAGACATTTTATAACAGAGAAAGACCTGAAAGGATTCAGGATATTACCGACACTACGCCAGAATGATATGTCTATCCGACGATGGTACAAGCACAATACGGGCATATCAGAGACTAAGAAAGATCTTGTGGCTCGTTATGGAGAAGCCAAAGCTGCTAACTTCAACAAGCTGTATAATGCAGAATATTCACCAGAAGAACTGTTCGACATGCAGAAGGATGCAGCTGGTGAATTCAGTTACATGAAATCAGGAACTGCGAATGCCGGCAATATTGGTAACCTGTTACGCAACCTGATGTACAAGGAACATGGGATGACCGGTATCAAGGTCGCCAACCACGTATATCATGTGCTAGCCCAAGCGGCACTGGATTGCAAGAATTCACTGACTGATAGGGCGAAACTGGATACCGCATTCATGGCTTTCAGAAGTTACAAGATGGATAAGCCGACATTCGTGGAAGCGCTAAGTCCATACTTTAAGGACATAATAATAGACACACTATGGAAGGTTCTGACAAAGAACGGACGATGGCAGGGAAACATAACAAGCGTGATAGCAAGGAACATGCCGATAGCCCACATAGTGAATGCTGGCAAAGTATCAGACCTGTATCTTGCCGCGCTGAATACCAAACTAGGGAAGAAGGAAGGAAGTTTCGTCGAGTATCTGACTGAATTCATCCATCCTCGCAACGATCTGATGATTAAGAAAACACTGACTAAGGAAGAGGACATAGTGATCCTATCCACGGACGACGAACCATAATGGATTGAGGGCGGGCGGATCCCCGTTCGCCCTTAATTCCTTTATTAAGAGGGTAAGTATGAGAGAACCAGTGATGCGTATCAATAAGCGCTGTATCATATGCAACACTGATATGGGGCTAGTCCTCCCAAAGAAGAAAGTCTGCAGCGAAAGTTGTGCGAACAAACTATACTATAGAACCAGGATGATTAACGGTAAACAACATGCATACCGTAAGAAGACAGCGGAAGCTTTCCGGCAATACTATAAGGAATATATGGAGAAGCTCCGCAAAACCGGCAAAGACAAACAATACCGGGAAAAAGGCAAGCATATGCTGCGTCTGAAAAGATGGTTAAACCGTGCTTTGCATTCCCTAAGACTGGAAGAACCCAGAAGGTGCCCCATCTGCAACAGGCAGATCCTCTCCAGGATATCAGCAGAATCTGCAACAGGATCAAGAGGGAAATATTGTTCCGCCAAATGCAGGAGCCGCGCCAACTACCTGGAACTCAAGACAAACAGACCGGAGATACTACGTAAATACCGGCGTACAAATGTAATTAATAACCATGAATATTTAAAGGCATATTGGCGGAAATATTCCAAACGCAAATATGAACGGTTAAAGGAGGTAAAAAATCATGACATATCAGGAAGCGAGGCAGCTAGCATCAGAAATACTGGAGCAGAAGGTGGATGCCAGATATGAGGACCTGGCGCATTCCACCATCAGGATACCGGTCTCAGAAGGCTCGAAGAACCGGCCAAAATCCGGCTATTACGAGTTCAGAATAGATAACAATCTGCAGCTGGATTATCCGAACAGAATGTGGCATTAGGGAGCATAACATGGGTACCAATTATTACTGGATCGAACACAAGCATTCACCATTCCATGCGCTGATACTGGCAAGCAGGCGGAATATTACGGAAGATAGTCCTTTCATGCATATAGGTAAACGCTCCGCAGCTGGCTTGTACTGCTGGTCATGCAAGACCACCCTATGCTCGCACGGAACGGCTCATGTGCATGACTCTGACAGCCAATGGGAGAAAAGTTGCCCATTCTGCCATGCGATACAGATACCTGAATCACTTGATGAGAGTGCCATGGGAAAGGAGTTAGGATTCAATAGGAAACCCAACAGGCGCAGGACCGGCGTATCATCCTGTTGCTCGTTCACAATCACCAGCCAGAAGCATTATGATGCCATATACAGGTACGCGCAAAGCAGGCGGTTCAGGAAGAAACTGGTAATAAGGGACGAATATGGTGGCCAGTTTACAGCCAGGGAATTCCTGGATGGGATATTCGATGATTGCCCTATCCATCTCCAGACACCCGGAGAATTCAGCTAGGAGAAGACATGCTCGGAATAATACTGTTGTCGTTGATAACCATAACCATCATGCTTGTAATGTACATATTTGCGATTGTGGCATATCTGGTATTCACGAAAACTGTACCATGAAAGATTCATAGGATACTCCGGTCACCTGTACCCGTAAGGATCAGGTATGATGTTAATATGGTAGCCTCAAAAGATGACGTTATAGGACATAAGGACACGAACAGCGGTGAGCAACATCGGCGATTCCGCGAATCCCCAGTCGGCCAATCATCTACCAGCAGACCGGAGTATCCATCTGTCATAAGGAGATATCATGCGCCATTCAGCCAATATGAAAGAAAAGCAGCGGAAGCTGGTACAATTATGGTGTTCGTGGGCTTAAGTACCTTAACCGTATCCATAATGTTATCAGTGTATAATGGAGCACCAAAACAGTCCCATATCGGAATATCATTCGGAATATCATATGGAAAAAACAAAGGAGAAAAACATGAATGACAAAGACATTTTCTGGGCGAAAGCCCAGATCGAAAGTGGGCAAATATGCCCCTGGCAAAATGACGAACTGCTCATCCAAAATGGATGGGTAGAGGTTGACCACAGAGATGACATTACTAACATAAGAAATTCATACGGTGCCCTAACTGTAGGGCACGTGTGTGACTACAAAAAAAATGGCGAGACCATCTCCATGTATATACATGGAAATGACCATTATTATAATTATTTCGGCCAGAACACATTTGATAAAATAGATTAAATCCATTTCGATGGAAGGGACAGAAATTCATCCATCTAATGAAAAATAAAGGAGCAAGAACATGACAATAACAATTATCAACATGACACCCCACGATGTTGTGATAGTAAACAAGGACGGACACGTGCTGAGGACATATCCTTCAGCTGGGCAGATAAGGCTCAGCTCCAAAACGGTCATTGTCGCTGATATTGATGGCATTCCTTTATCAAGGACTGAATACGGAAGTACCGAACTCCCTGAATATAGAGATGGGACATATTACATTGTCTCCCAGCTCGTGAAAAGCGCATATCCTGACAGAAAGGATTTGCTGATCCCTGCCGAACTGGTAAGGGACGAGAAGGGAGTGATAATAGGGGCTATGAGTTTGGGGATATAAGAACATCATGCGGAAAACATGAATATGAAGGAGCCAGACATGAAAATTATACTTAACAAGAGCCATCTAGGCCTTTTTCTTAACGCCGTCACCCTGAAAAAACTGGCTATGGAGAATGGTCATGGTGTTAGAGCCATGACCATCAAACAATTCCATTTTACAGACGAGCATGTACTACATGCCATTGGTGACGGTTTTATGACAAATGAAATTGAATCTTATGTTAAAAAGGGAGATATAATTTATTTCCCTGAATATGGGAATGAGCTGAGGACTTCTCCTGAGCTTATAAAAATGGTCGAGAACGACGAACAGATCGGCAGTCCGGAAACGGTCTACAAGGTGGTGGAAATACCGGATGACGTGGACTGGTATATAGATGACCGTAACGGCCAGGAGTTTGTGGCCGAAAAACACAGAACATGGGAGTAATGCTCTTGCAAGCGGGGCATAGGGAAACCTATGTCCGGCTTTTTTGATTGGTTTCAATCACTCGAAAGGGAGTAATGCTCTTGCAAGTAAAAAATACAAGGAGTTATATATGCAGAATGGCATTCAAACTTGGTGCAAACCATTATAGAGAACAATTACACAAATTGCTTTAGGGTTTCGATGGAACTACGAGTCATAATTATGAATGGCCATTGAGGAATAGGAGGAATTAGGCATGGAAATATGGTTTTGTCCTATTGGATTCTTACTCGGTCTTATTGTTGGCGGAATAGTCGTATGTATCAATGAATTTAGGTATATCAAATACGGACATATTCATAGTCCTAACGATACATTGGTTCATAGTGCAAATCTTGAACGGAAGAATGACTATGAAACCGAAGATGTAGAGACGGCAACAAGACCGCAATTCACAGGCGCAAACCCGGACAAAGACATTACCAGATGCGAATATTGCGGGAAACCGTTGACATGGGTAGGGCATGGAATAGGCTATGAATGCCTGAATGAGAAATGTATGGCTGCACAGGATCCAGGTTCCAGATCCAATGCCAGAAGAAACATCAAATCCAAGAAAAGGAGCAAAGATCGTCCAGACAGGTTAAGAAGCAAATCATAACTGGGGTGATAGTCCTGTATCCCGGGGATTAACAGATAAGCTTGAAGAAGTTATGACTGTAGGACACAATTCATGGTTTCTCCTGGACACATTCTACCGATAGAACAAGGATGAGTTGAAATAAAGAATGGAGGTACAAATGATCAACATGACAAAATATCCCAATAGCGGTGGTTCTTTTTTGGGAGACCATGGAAAGCGCGCCAGTGATAAAAGGAAGATCAGGAAACTGAGACGCGAACTCGGCACCATGACAAGACTGTTTTATGCTTGCGCTTTGGGAGATAAAATACCGGATGTCCTTGTGGGAAAATACAACAGGTTGATGGGAGATGAAGGAAATGGGTGATTTCGTGATATCAGACACACATTTCGGTCATGGAGGGCATGATGGAACGGAAGGAATCCTGAAATATACGGACAGAGGATTTGCAACCATCAAGGAACACGATGACTACATAATCGAGATGTGGAACAAGACGGTATCTCACAAGGATCGTACCATCATCGTTGGTGATTTCGCATGGAAGAACCATGCATACTATCTTGACCGGTTAAACGGAAAGAAGGTACTGGTAATCGGCAGCCATGACAAGATGTCACAAATGGACAGACAGCTGTTCTCCGAGATACACGAACTATATTCCTCGAAGATCCTGGAACATTTCTTCGTATTCAGCCATTGTGCCATGCGTACATGGGAGCGCAAACACTATGGTTCAATCAACATACATGGTCATAGCCATGGCCGTTTACCGCCTATACCGGAAATACGCCAGATGGATGTCAGCGTTGATGTGCTGCCAAACATGGCGCCACTGCCGATAGAATACATCATTTGGCGTATGGACAAGATAGATTACAGGAATGAGCCGGATCATCTTGCACACAATGACAGATATGTCAGACTCCAGCGAGACTTCAACCTAAATGATTTCAACCAATATATTGGACAGTTACCGGAAAGAGGAGACAAATGACATGTTTCGATTCAATGGTGGAACAGGCGCTATCACCTGTGACAAATGCAATGTGATCTTCAAGGAACCATGTAGCAAGGCTTTCTATCTGAGGTATATGCGATTCAGAAGGTTTTTTGGTGTAAAACAGGATCTATGCAAGAAACATAAGAAGGAATTCAAATGATAATGGCTATGGATCCTGATGGACTGACCATAGGCAAGGAGATAACAGATGGGATATTTCAACAGTGTCGATGATGATGAGAAAGAGGCGTTTTACGGATCTACACGCGAAGACCAGATCCAAATAATCAAGGAGCATCTGCCTATAAGAACTCTCATGATGGCATTGGACAAGGCCACAGATTGGCCGGAACTTATCACATTGGTCGATGACATCGAGATTAGGATACCGCGCAGTTCCAAATATGCCAGATTTTTAACCCTATATTCACACAGAAGCAATAGTAGCTATGAATATGTCCATTTACACGAATTCATGCACCTGTTCCACATGCCCAGATTCTATGTCCGTAACAACCATGTAAGCAATACCAGACTGTTCACAAAAGGGTATATAAATGCAAAGTTCAAGGCATTGACGCTTGATGGCAGCAGTGCATGGATAGATAACATAAGCGCGGCCTATCGAATAGCTGCGCTGATGAGCGGTTATTTGCCGGTTGAACTATGTCCGAACAAATATATCACGAACGAGGAAAAGACTGCAAGGTTCCTCATGCATAAGCTGGATAAGAAGATTATACCATATATCGTACCAGGTTCCAACAGTTATTATGGCAACCGTGCAATCGGACTGGACAATACGAACATGATGAATATCCTGTTGTTATCATTGAATGATATGCCACTGGAACAGGATATGATTGGAACAATGGACTATGATGTGGCATCCGCCATCGCTGGGCTAATAAATCCCAAATATGCTAGACAGACAGAAATGAATAGGCTGATGGTCGCATGGTATCAGAATGACATACATGCCATATATCCAATGATCTCATCTGAAAACCCTATATTGGCACTATGTGCATTACTGCTCAATCCGGGCAAGAAACAGTATCATGTCATGCACCCCACATTCATCCTTGCACAGGCGATACTAGGTTATGAGCCGCAGGTCATACCTGATACAATCTGGAAGGAGAGCGGCGAGATAGCCAACATATTGATACAGGTATATTTCAGGAAGATAAGGATAAATCCTCCAGGTGGCTTATGTGAACATGAGCAGCTTATCTATGACAGGTTTACGGAACTGCAGACTGAACCAGGTATCAAATATACGTTCGACGATGCCCTTCCACCAATGACAAAGGAGCAGGATGATGATTGTTATTAATGATCCGCCATTCATGGCAAGGCTTGTCGGGCGCAAAGACATAGATAATGGCAATGTCAGGATAGATCCAAGGAGCCTTATTTCACCAGGCCTGCCAAAGCTCATAGCGAAATCGGAATTATTCGCGTGGATAGACAAGATCGTACCATATGACCATAATAATGATTCATACATTTGCCGGGTATCCATGCTTGGCGTAATTCCTGGTAGCATCATGTATAATGAGGCCAAGCATGTAATGGCTTTCCAATATATTGCCAGTAATAGTGTAGATATAAAATGGGCGCATCAAAGCTGGCTATTGCCATGCAGACCTATGCGGATAGTGTTGAATGACCAGATCATAGACATCGGAACCGAAATCATAAGGAGACAAGATGAGAGAGTCGCAGTTTCACTCAGAGATTAAGGAATCATTCCTGCACTATTATCCTACAGGTTTATATCTCAAGATCCCTGATATGCCAAGGGGACCAACAAGCAGGTTCATTCCGATGAAGCCATTCGATATCATACTGTTCATCAGGGATAAGGCGATAATGATAGAAGCCAAACTGCTCAAGAACGGGAAAACATCTGTCAACCTCGGCGATAGGCCAGGCCAGAACATGCTCCGGCAACTGAGGGAACTATCCTATCTGTCCTCGCTTAACCACGAATCATATCTGGCAGTGGAAGTTGTAGGCAAATTCCGCGGTATGGCCGAGAAAATAAAGAAGTGCTATTTTTTTACTCCGGACAGTCTGATTGAACTGCTGGCAACCCAGAAATTCGATGTTCCAATGGTAATGAGGAACGGTATCGAGATACCGAGAAAAGGTGCCTATTGGGACCTTAGCGTAATATTAGGCAAAAGCCAACAAGGAGAAAATAATGATTAACAGCCTGTTTGTACCCCAGATTCTGGAGAGGAAAGATGATCGGACAATGAGCTATGACCTGTTCTCAAGGATGTTCGAACAGCGTATCATATTCCTGCACGGCGAAATCGAACCGTATATGGTACAGGTTGCGATCGCTGAACTGCTTTATCTTGGCGCCAAAAGCGATGATCCTATCAAGATGTACATAAACAGTCCGGGCGGATCCGTGATTGACGGTCTTGCAGTCATTGATACCATGAATGCGATCAAGGCCCCAGTATATACCTTCTGTACCGGAATGAGTGCTTCTATGGGCGCAGTAATTCTAGCTAGCGGTGAGAAAGGACACAGATATGCTCTCTCCAGTTCAGAGATCATGATTCATGAAATCGCCAGTTCCATACATGGGAAATTCAAGGACATGAAAGTCAACTTCGAGCATTCCACCAGGCTTCAGGACAAGCTATACAGGATACTGGAAAGCACTACCGGACAGAAATATGAAGTGATCGACCGTGAATGCAAAATCGACAAATGGTTTACTTCCCATGAGGCAAAAGACTTTGGTCTCATTGATACCATCCTTGAAAAGAACCAAGGCACAGTATAAGCGATAATAAGGAGACAAGATGATTACCGTAGACAACGAAGTATACTACGTCCCGCAAGCGATCAAACCAAAAGAAAAAGTCAGAGGTACCAGGATATTCCAGTCGATCGCATCGGTTTGTACCAAGATAGGTAAGACATATCTGGCGGAGATCGCCCAGGAAATGGCGAAATTATCCAATAAGACAACTACCATAGATACCGTACTTGAGCGCGCAAAAAGCATCACCTTGAGGGATGCCCGCACTGAAGTCAACATGCACGACCTCATAATAGCTACAATGATGGAAACAGGTATCCAGAACCAGAAGATACTTCAGGTAGTTACCAGATTAGGTGTAGGCAACTCGCCGCTTTATTCGCCACTTGTCGGTAACATACTCCCTGATGCCCTGGAGGCGGTCATCGTCGGACGCAGCAACGAGATTGCGAAAGTAGCAATGATGATGAACAAGCGTTCCAGAATCATCGCTCTTGTAGGAAATAAGGGCGTGGGTAAGAACTCAATCGTGACTGGCGTAGCAAAGGCCATAGCTTCGGGTAAGTTCCCAAGCCTGCATTCAGCTATCCTGGACCTGAACCGCATACTAGATTTCACCGCCAAATTGGCACCTGAAAATGACGCCAAGAGGATCTTCTTACCAACTGCCATGCTAGAAGATAAGAACTGCTATGTATATATCAACCATGAACAATTCGCGAGATCCGTGAATATCATGGATGCTATCGTCTTCCTGATCGACAATGGCCTCAATATCATCCTGAATACCACAGCAGATTACATCAAGCATGTGGAAAAGAACGCCAACCTGTTCCATCACATCGAACGTCTGGATGTGGAACAGATGCCGAAGGACCTTGCATTGCAGGCCATCAAGATCTCCAAACCGCGGATAGAGGAGAAATACATGTGTGAGATTCCGGATTCGATCTGTGAGTTCACAATGAGCATATCCTCGCGGTTCCCGATGGAACAGTCCCAGCCAGGCAGGACTCTCACTATCCTGGAACAGGCGGTCGCCGTGAAACGGCTCGGTAATCTTGATACAATCGAGAACCTCAATAAGACTGATATTTCCAAGCTGCTGCTGGACCAGAAGTACCAGGAAGCGAAAGAGCTGATAACCACCAACCATGATTATATCATGACTGGCCTGAAAATAAGCAGAATCATCGTGGAAGAGAAGGATATCTCCGACCTGATGGTATCCCATCTGGGAATCAGTCCGAATGTACCGGCAGGTGCTATCACTTCCGACAGCATCAAACAGCTCAGTTTCCTTGAGACATATGTCAATGAATACGTCTTCGGGCAGAAGGAAGCTGTAAAGGCCATCTGCGATTCGATCCGCAGAAAGGCGCTGAACATGACAACTGAACATACACCTCCAAGTTTCCTATTGGTAGGAACTACAGGTACAGGTAAGACATATACTGCCAAGAAGATCGCCGAACTCATGTTCGGTAGCGAGAACGCGCTTATCAGGATTGACATGTCGGAATATACCGAACGCCATACCATCTCAAAACTGGTAGGAGCCCCTCCCGGATATGTGGGATATGAGGATGGCGGGCAATTAACGGATAAAGTCCGCAAGCGGCCACATTCGGTTATCCTACTTGATGAAATCGAGAAAGCGCACAAGGAAGTCCTAAATATCCTGTTGCAGGTCTTATCGGATGGCAGACTGACTGATGGCAAAGGAAGGACAGTGTCCTTCAGCGAGTCCATAATAATCATGACATCAAATCTGGGTACTAAGTCCCAAGTTGGCGATATCGGTTTTGGCGCGGATACTACGAAGATCACCAAAACCAACGTCATGGATTCCGTCAAGGCATTCTTCTCGCCTGAGCTGTTCAACAGGATAGGCAGAATTGTGATGTACAACAGTCTTGGTAAGGAAGAGATCCGCAGGATAATCCTACGTGAACAGGATATAGCCTCCAAGAATACAAAATTCAAGTTGCAGTTCACTGAGAAAGTGACAGCATATCTTGAGAAGAAGATCGCCGATAACGGTAACGTCGAGATTTATGGAGGTAGGGAAGTCAACAGACTAGTACAGGAACACCTGTTCGACCAAGTTACTGAAATGATACTCAAGTATGGGAAAACCCCGACAGAAGTATCGGTTGATTATGATACAGAACTTAAAGTGAGCGTAAAATGAACATCATCACATACAACACCCCATTTACCTGCATGAACAATTGTCCCGGTTGTTACCTGAAAAAGACAATGGATATGTCAAATATCGACATGATAAAAGGCATGTCCAATCTGTCCACATTATTAGTAGCAGATAAGAAGGCAACACTCGTGATTGCCATGATGAACAACAGGAAAGTGTATGAACATGTGGATATCCTTCTTAAGAAGACCAAGCATCTACGTAAGTATAGGGAAACTCACATATTGGCAAATGTAGAAGGATATGATTGCAACAGTACCGGTGAACTGTTCTACAAATGGAATTTGGATGAGATCAGCTTATCATGTGATATTGACAAGTATGAAAAAGCCATCTCATTGATGGCGGCAACAGAAGCCATGGCTAACAGGAAAATCAGGAAGACAGTGATAACGGTACTGGATAGGCAGAATCCCGAGGAACTTGTATCGAAGATAAAGCGGGCACAGGCGACAGGAATCATCGATGAATTCCATCTCTTGCCATTGATAGATGCCGGCGAAGTTACGAAAATGGAACGGACTAACCGATTCCTACCGACGATAATGAAACTGACACTTGAAAACCCGACATTCCCAGTGCATCTTACTGGATGTGTGTCATGCTTCGGAACGGACAGGTGTCCGGGAATGGATAACGGATATTTGGAAATCACAGGACGTGATATCCAGAGGGTATGTCCTTACGGTGTACAGAAGGAGTGCGGCAAATGAGTAGAGAAGATAGATGTTATAGCAGAGGGTCCATCCTCGCCAAACTGATGATAATCGGTCAGGCTCCAGGTAAGGAAGAATCCAGGAAGATATGGATAGATAAGGATCTTGACAATGAAGTCAGGATACCTGTACCATTCTGCGGGGTAGCCGGCATCCTGTTGATGTCAGTCATGAAAAGATTCGATATCCAGGAAGGCGATTACATAATGACGAATACTGTATCATTCTTTCCCACAAGTGAGAACGATACGCTGCGTCCACCATCTTTGGACGAGATAAGGGAAGAACGCCCGCGTCTCCTGCGTGAAATCTTCACTATCAAACCAAAGCTGATTCTTGCATTAGGTAAGGAAGCAATATGGTCGACAGTATTCTATGGCAATCAGCCATTGACTGCTGTACGTCCGACACAGATGAATGGAATCCTGGAAAACTGCGTATTCGTCGATCCGGACGACGAGAACCATACCCATCAGTGCAAAGTACTGATGTTGTATCATCCTTCCTACCTGAGAAGGAAGAAAAAGGATGATGATCCGGAATACCATGATCTAATGACCAAGTTCATGGCTGCATTCCTCAACAATAAGGAACATATTGAGGAAGCGATAGGTAGACAATTATTAATAGGCAGGTAACATGCTGATTTGTCGTTATACATCACATGCTGAATTCGACCTCGATATGGAACACAAAGGCATAGCCACGGAATATCATGCGAATTTGGCTAAACTGATATTTACTCATGTTGCACCGATTATCAGATCTGGAAATGCGTATGTCGCAGGGGGTGCAGCAAAAGACCTGATGGCAGCGGTCTATCCGACTACAGATCCTGGTATGAGGGCAAAACTGGCCAAATATGGATCAACATCAGACGATATAGATATCTACATGAGAAGCGATGACCCGGCAAAACTTCAGCTGATGCAGGATGAAATAGAGAGTAAGTTCAAGCTGGTGAACGAGACCCAAATCTCGCTCAATTACATTATTGAAACAAGATACATGACAAAGAAGTTGCAGCTTATCAAACCAAACATAACGGATAATCGCGCATCATTCTACGGAGAGCCAGATGAACTCGTATCGGCGTTCGACCTAAGTGCCTGTCAAGCCAGCTTGCAGTGCACGATGCCGGAATGCATAGAATTACGGAGTACCTCGGATTGGGAGGAAACAATGACCACTGGAATCGTGAAACTAGTGAACCAATACAACCCACTATCAGGATTGTTACGGTTAAGCAAGTATGCCGCGAAAGGATTCAAGATCCAGTTAAAATCATATGTGAATATCCTGAGATATTGGGATGACCGTACAGACATCGAGAAGACGGAATTCTTCAAGCTTGTCGGCAAAATGTCAGAAGGCAAGCAGTTAAGCAATATGGAATACGAATTCGCATTGAGGACAACGATAGGTATGGCAGGAATGCTAAAATACAAGGAGCTAAGGAATGAATCCGGTTGAAATAGCAATGGAACATCGCAGATACAGGGAAGTACTAGAACAGGAACTTGGAGTTACGTATGGTACACGCGCTGCAGTGGAAACCAAACAGAAGGCAATATATGAACAGCTATATGGTGAAATAGGTGATGAAACCGCGATATCTTTACAGCTAGTATTTTCAAACCGATATACGACTGATTTCCTGCCACCAGGTATAAATGTGTTCGATTACAGGATAATCAACCATATATTGTCGAAGGTGAGGACCAATCCAAGAGGACAAGGAAGGATTTACGGCATGTATCCAAAGTTCTGCCGCATCATAGCGATGATATCGGGATCAATGGCTCCTAATACCGGGGCTACAATGTACAGGTCGTCGCAGGAGGCATTCGCCAGATCAATAGTGGCCGAATATTGTGAAACAACCACACCATATACCAGTTATCACCATTCCACCGTTTTGAGTGACATCCTGAAACCAGTACATACCAGGCGATTTCATTCGGAATCCGCCCTTGGTCTTTCATTGGCTTATGCAACGGGCAATCTGTCGAAAGTTTCAAAAGAGGCGAACGAACAGGTAATAAATGCGATATCATGCAGGAATGACCAGGGAATCACGTCCCTGAGCACGCTCAAGGCATATAACGATATAAGCAGCCATGAGAAATTGGGGCAGATATTCGCATATGCAAACCTGTTATGCCGCCACAATGACGCTTTCAATTTCGGCCATAATTCGGTTTTCCTCATACCGAACCTCATCAAAATACTGGTAGATCCCTTATCAACCGAGAACATCGGAAACATGACGCAGTGTTTCATAGTTGCAATGGCGGCATTCCTGGCAGGTAAGGAATATAGGGTTACCGATGAGATGATTGCTTCAGTGATTGCATTATACCTGAACCAGAGCGATTACGCGGAGATCATGTCCGCAAAACTGCTGAACACTTGGGCATTCCTTACTCATAATGAGGAAAGGTTATTCAGCTTCCTGACGGCCAGCGAGATAGACGCTCTGAACAAGGCATGGAAATCACAGGATTATCCGGCACTCAAACTGGGCAGGTTAACCAAAATAGACAGAGTAACAAACAATGAGGAAAATTAGGATAATGGCCGCAAAAGCCAAAACACCCATATCCTACAACCTCAGTGAACTTGTCGACCTTGATAATTATGGTATATATAGTATAGGTTTCACTGCAAAGAAAATAGAAGTCCAGGAACATAGTGAATCTCATATAAGTATGGATTCTACGATACTTATTTTTGCTTAATAAGCAAAAACACCAATTTAAAAATGGAGCTGATCATGCCTACATACCGCTATAGATGCCCGGATTGCCAGAATGAGTTCGATGAACTGCAGGGCATAAACGACAAACCAGACGCGCAGTGTCCAATCTGCAAATCACTCAAACCTGTCAGGATAATAGTTGCAGGGGCAGCGATAATGTTCAAGGGTAAGGGTTTCTACGTAAACGACTACAGGAAAAACAATAACCATATTCCTTGAAAGTTGACATGTCATGATAAAATGATTATATTTACCAGGAGGTAAAATATGGCAAAGATTCAGTTTCATGGGTTCCTCATTGAGGATCCGAAATTCCACGTCATGGACAATGGCAGCAAGATTGCTAACATTGTCGTCAGCGCAAAGAGCGAACATCCTGACGCAAGGAAGAAGACACCGGCCGAAAGGCAGCTGTGGGACGTGAGCGTTTTCCTCACAGCCCAGAACAAGCTCGGTGACTACCTTAAGAAGGGTACGAACGTCAGTGTATGGGGTGCTGTCTATAAGGACACATACAAGGAAAAGACGTATGTCAAGATCCGCGCAAATGCAGGAGACGTAGAACTTTTACCGTCAGGTAGGAAACCTGAAGGTACAAAGCCTGCTGCTCCATCTGAAGCTCCAGTGGAAGATGACTGGGACGGAGGGGACTAACCATGGGCAAGGCTGGGAAATCACTGCTTGATCCTGCTACTGAGGAGATTTCCGGCACAGAAGCCCTACCTGCTAAGAAGATACAGAAACAGATCTACCGTAAGATAGAGGATCTGTATGATTTTGTGTCTACAGGTGTCCCTGTCATGTTCGTACATGACAGGGACATCCGGGGTTTCTTCTGCACGGACAATACGAAAATCGGGATCGGACCACTATTGGATACACATAAGATCTATATGATGTCACAAGGTTTCAGCATGATCTCGATCGAGAAACAGAAATTGGCGAATCATACCATCAAGTTCACTGAAGTGAACGCGCCGGATGAGATAGGAACAATGTCACCAATAACGAATCCGGCACTGGGCCTGGATTATTTCCTCGACAAGATGCCGACAAAAATTGTAGGTGAAACAACAGATGCAGTCCTGGTTTTGTCATATGATCCGGATATAATCAATGACAATAACAAGATAACAGGCACCTTAAGGGACCATTATAATGATATGGTCATGACGATCCAGCGTGACATCGTGAAAAGACGACCAAACCAGCACGTTAACACAAGGAATAGTCCTACACTACATACATCAGTGGGAGAATATGATCCAGGCTCAAACGATGGAACGCCAGAATCCATTCCTTCTAGAGTTGTGATAATATTGAGTTCGAGACCGCAATTACCTCCAAGGCTAAATGGTTATTGTCTCAATGTTGGCACAATCATCAGACATTTGGTCTCGAATACGAAAGGTGAAAACAGGTTACCACATAGCCTGACAAGTAGCCTCACCACTACTGAAATACTATTGGCACAAAGGTTATATGATACATCGGCTGATGATGCGAAAGTAAAACGCTTCAGAAAAGCGGTATTCACTTCCAATAATGTCATTGAAGACATTACTGATTATCCGTCCATGAAAGACATAGGCGGGTATGATAACCTGAAAGCGTTCATCGAAACTAGGAAGACATTGCTTGATAAGTACTATAATAAGATGCTGGAACGTAATCTGCAGATCAAAGGTATCTTCATTGCAGGTGTTCCAGGATCCGGTAAAACCCAGATATTGAAAGCCCTAGGTTCCTACTGGGGATTGCCGGCATACCGTTTACGGCTAGAAGCGGTCTTCGGCAGATATGTCGGAGATTCGGAAAGTGCGCTGATTTCGGCGCTGGAAAACCTGCAGAAACTGTCCCCTTGCTTCGTATTATTGGATGAGATTAAATTATCAGTCTCCTTGGCGGCGTGAGCCGTCATGAAAAAGCGGGTCAATTGCTGGAAACCCCTTAAGCCTATTAGGCTACAACATAATCCGCAAGGATAAGTGTGAATGCTTGAAAACTAATAGGATTGGACAATCAGCAGCCACTTCCTGGGAACAGGAAAGGTTCAGAGACTACGAGTCCGCTAAGTTGGCAGCCAGCTTCTTCTAGTAGATAATATACTAAATACTAGAAGGAGTAGGCTATGATGTATAACATTGTACAAGCATCAAAGATGCTAAACAGAAGCAAACGAGAAGCTGTACTAGAACTAGATAATAATGAATGTCAGTTATGTGGCGATGACCAAGATTTGGTCGTACATCATATAGATGAGAAAAGCAGTAGAAATTCAGATACTCCAAATAATAGTTTGGATAATCTGATTACGCTCTGTAAACAATGTCATTATTATTGTCATTGGCATACTAGATTTAATGCTATTAAGCATAAAATTCTAGTTATTGCCGACAAGTTCAAGTTATTTATTAGTGATCAACTTAAAGATATAGTCCGAACTCGTATGAGAATACGAGAGGATGGCAGAAATGACCATCCAGCCGGATAACCGGTGTTAACAGTTGTGATAAGTCATTAGCAGGAGTAGGAGAAGGTGAAGTAGCAGGTTCCGATGTACCTAAGAGGGTCTTCGGTATCCTATTGGATAAGATGGCTGAAAGTACAGGCATCATTTTCGGTGCCAGTGCCAACAGGGTAAAATCCATACCAGAGGAATTCATGAGACGTGGTCGTTTTGACCGCATCTTCTTCATGGATCTTCCGGATATAAAAGCTAGGATGAAGATCATATCTATCCATCTAGGCAAGCACGGTTACGATCATAAGCAGTTCACACATGATGAACTGACACAGATGGTTGATTCAATGGATAAGTTTACAGGTGCGGAAATCGAATCGGTGATTACTGAGGCGATTATCCAGTCCCTGGTAGACAATGATGGTAAGCTTACTGCTAGCCATATCATAAAGAAAGCCAACGAAACAACAACCATCGACAAGAACAAAACAGACATCAAGGAACTCGCTGCATGGGCTGAAAAGTTCGCAACGAAGGCCTGATGATACTATAAACAAAAGAGGAGGTGATTATCAGATGAGCGCAAAAGCGACAATGACTGTAAAGGCACAGACTGAACAGGCTATTTATGCTGCCGCAAAGATCTTGGATCGAACGGTAACAAAGACAGCTGAAGGTCTTTCTGTCAACATCAATGGATATCGTCCATTGCAGTTCAACAAGGTGGTAACCAACGGGAAATCACTGTACGAAGCAAATTACGATAACATGGATGAGGTACAGGTTAAGAAGTTCATTCAGGCAACGGTATTCGCTGAAGCACAAGCTCGCCTTAAGGCACTTGGCTATACAGTGATGTCTACCCCTTTATCGAACATCAATGAAGGAAAGAACATGGTTCTCTCCATTAGTTAACCTCCCTACACAGCGCTGGACGAGGGCAGGAAACTGCCCTCATCCTTTTTTTGAATCTAGTATAAGGAGACTATAAATGAACGACTCACATGGAACAATCATCATTACACCTAATGGTGATATTCAGACAGATATCCATTCCAACAAAGGCGAATGCATGAGTGCATTGGAAACAATCACCAGGGCATTTGCGGATATCGCAGATCGTGGTCCTGTCGCAGAGACGATGCACGACTACCAGAAAGACGCAAAAGTTGTAGCAAACGTAAACCAGGGGTAAAACAAATGATCATTACCAGAGAAGTCCTCAGACGGGCTGATGCCGTAAAATCCAAGGCATTCAACTATATACAGGCACAGGAACCTGAACTGATGTCGGCCATCATGAACGATGTCGATGCCAGATTACCCAAACTCCTTGACCGTATCAGGAACATGAATCCTGAAGCCGCACATCAGCCAGCGATCGATTTCCTCAAGGATGTAATAGGATTGGCGTTCATGGCAGAAACCATTGCACGCGATATCATGGAGAGCAAGGACAATAAGGAAATCGCAGCCATGGTCAAGAAATCATATGAAAGCTTGAGTGATGCTGTTGAGAAGGTCTCACCGATGGATGAACAAGTTACCGCAGATAGCGTTGATGCTGCACTAAAGGAAATGGAGAATGAGGAAAAATGATCTCAAGGAAATACGGAAACTGCTGCTCAAGAACAACCTGACACCTAATTCTGTCAGGTATCTTGAGAACATCATAAACATTTTCACGCAAGCTTCACCTAAACTGCCTGATACCTATATGAAGCCAGAGCACATATCGAAAATCATAGGACCAATAAGGAACAATTATGTCATCCATATATATGGACATCCAGGATCTGGAAAGACAGCAATAGTGTCCGACATTGTGAATTCGTTGCCTGATGACTCCATTACATTATGGGTCGACACCAGCTTCACCTTCAGTCCGAACCTTATCGTAAGGAAGGATAATGTTTTCGTATTTCCTACTACTACTGTGAATCAAGTGACGGACATCGCCAAAGATTACAGCATGATAGTCATTGATGACTTCGCAGGAGTCATTGATCCTCAGAACATTTCCAAGCTGATCAGCGCCTGTAAGCAGAATAGTACGCTGCTAATCATCGCGAACCAGATCAGGCAAATGGGCAAGGTCCCGGTCGCAATGCGTGCTAGACTTATGGTACTAACTGATATTACCATCAATAGCAGGCGGGCAGAAGTCCGGAATAATTCGGCCTTTTACCAGCTATCAGTAGAATATCATAGACCTCAACCACGGTTAAAAGGACAATATACGATGGTGGAGATAACCAAACAAGGAGCACTCAATGCCAAGCAGTAGGGAAATAGGAGACAGGTTCGCCAAGAAAATGTGCCTTGATCTGAATCAGAGCCTGGCAGAACCTATGAAACTGACAAAGAATAGTGGGGCAACCCATAGGGATGCGGACATGAAGAATTCATACATGGCAGTGGACTGCAAAGGTAATGCCGGAGGAGACTTCCGCAAATCCCTGCCATATGATGAACTCGATAAGGTTACCATGCAGGCTGGAGAGACTGCCAGGATAGGAATACTGATAGTGGAGAGGGAACATGAGGAGCCTGCAGTGGCTATGTCCCTCAGTGATTTCAAATTATTACTTGAAAGAATACCGTAGGGAGGGCAGGATGGAACTTAAATTATCAGCTAAACATAGGATTGATCTGGAATTGACAGAGGTGGAAGCGGATTACATAACACTCGCCTTGGATATACAGAGTGATGATCTTGCTTCATGTAGAAACGCCAACAAGATACTCATCCAGGCATTCCAACTGATAAATGTACGCTTGGCTATGCTATCAGGCCGAAAGGAAGAACTGGATTTCAGGCTCTCCGCAAAGAAAGCTGAATACCAGTCGCAGTTATACTGGGCAAAACATGGATGGGATGACCAGCTGGAAAAGATCAAGGAGAACAAGGAAGCCCGCAAGAAATGGCAGATGGAAGGGTCCCATGGTCCCTTTGAAGCGCCGCATGACATTAGTACATTCATGGATGTCACGCATATAACTCCGACTGATCCGCGCAAGCTGACAGATCAGTCAGTGAAAGCGATAGCCGAAACAGCCGCAACAAGGGATCTGGCAGAAGAATATGCGCAGGTCACGAAGTACCAGGAGATACTTAGGCAGTTGAAGGACAGCATAATCAGAATAGCGGACAGAGTAAGTAATACAGTCATGTCATTCGGTACTGAGAACAAGATCATGAGGGGGGAATAATGGACATTAAAATCACCGCTAGAGAACTTGCAAGGGTACTGTTACTGCTTGATATCCAGCATGGATTCATGCCAAGAAGAAGCATGCCACAGCTGTCAAGACAGGTGCGAGAAAGATATCTCAGGGAAGCCGGTAGTTATCTTCAGTTACCATTGGATGAATGGCCTAATGAAATAATCCAGAAAGCAGGAGTTGGATATGCCAGCAAAGAAGAGTCATAAGATCAGGACATATCAGGTTATCATACCATATCTTCATAAGTTTACAGTGAAAGCTGCAACGCCACGGGAAGCATTGTCACAAGCCCATAATGGTACAGGCTCCATCCTTGGATTCGAGGATGCCCGTGCTGAGATTACAGAGGTACAGAATGATAAATAAGATACGACTAAACAACATTACCTGTTTCAAGGATACCAAGATTTTCGACAATCTGCCGCAGTTGGTAACAATATATGGACCAGATGGATCTGGCAAATCAAGCATCATATCAGCCATCAAATTGGCTCTGACCGGCAAGGATGATAATAGGTCACCGAAGATGATGGTGAACAAGACAACGGTCAATGCCACTGTCAGCATTGAAATAGGACTAAAGGAACGCACATATATAATGGATAGGACTTTCACATCCGACAACAAGTCAGTCAGTGGAGGTCTGTCCCCTCAGAAATTAGCATCTGCACTGGGCACAACCAGGGCAGCTATGGAACTTCTGGTAGACTCATGGACTATTCTGAGGAAATCAGAAACAGAACTAGCTAGTACAATAGAGAAGGCTCTGAACCCAAGTATGACAAAGGATGAACTGGTAACATCACTACTTGCAAAGGTTCCAAGCGAAGAGACTCCTATATGTAAGAACATAATTGATTCCTTCTCAATGAAGACATCAAATGATATGATTACTGCGCTTGTGAAGAAACTTAATACCGAACTCAAAACGACAGCATCGGAAATAGCTGCGGATACCAAAGCCAAGGAAGAGATTGACGAGAAGCTATCACGTACAAAGGAACTGAATATTGCAAAAGTCAGGCTTGCGAAGGAACGTGCGGAGAAACTGGCAGTCATCAGAACCATCCAGGGAGAAATTGACAGCCTGGAAACAAGGATCAGAGACAAATTGGCTCCAGATCTGCAGGCAAAAAAGGAAAAAAGCCTTGCATCCGTCCGTGCTGATATTGAACCTATCCTGAAGGAAATATCCAGGAAGGAACTGGAAATAGATGGTGTCAAGAGACAGATGAACGCAATCCCGGAAGAATATACGATTGATGGGACAACCCTACCATGCAAATGGTTCGGTAAATGCGAACTTGATCCCGACATCATATTGGAGATGCATGAGAAGAACCGGATAGCCAACACGGAGAAGAAATCAAGACTACAGTTACAGCTCGAGACATTGACAGAGGAAATGGGCACATTGAACGCCAAACTGACAGCAGCTAAGCTTACTAATGCTTCAGCAGATTCAGCCAAAGCGGACCTTGACAGGGTAGAAGCTGATATCAAGTCTGTCACTGACCAGATCACTACCCGAAAGGATACCATTGCCAGACTGAACAAGGAACTCCCTGAGGATCAGGGTGATGTAGGAGCGACACTTATGACCATGGCGGAAGAGGTGGAAACATGGACAGCGGAAAGCAACAGACTGACGAGCAACATAATGAGACTGAATTCACTGATCAATCCTATAAAGAATATGCTAAAAGGCATGGAAGAAATAAAGGATGCGGCATCCAGCACCAAAACAGCGGCATTCAGAAAGACGTTCCTGGAAGCGGTCACCAGAATATACGGGGACGGAGTGGAATATGGTGATAAAGGAATCATCATAAACGGTCTATCACATATCGAGATGAGCATGAGCCAACAGCAACGGATAGGTATAGCGATGCAGTATGCGTTGGCGTTGACTACCGGTATCAAGATAATGCTAATAGACAATATGAATATCATAACTGACTATTCAGACATCGCTCCCGTGCTTGAGATGGCACTGGAGGACGGCATACAGATCTTCATGTTATCATCACTGGACACAGTATTGTCGTCGATAGTGAAACATGACAAGATGAAACAGATCATACTTGACCCTGTGAACCATAAGGTTCCGGTACAAGCTACAGAACAGGCATGGACATAACTGGAGGAGAAATGGCAATCGATCATGAACGTCTTAAGACTATGTACCTTGATAATATAAATCAGGGGCTCCGTAACCTTAGGGATAAGGAACGGGAGAAGTATAAGAACAGGCATAAGGATGATACTACAAGATTCAGGGTAAGACCTACACAAGCCTCCATTATTGTACCACTGACCCCAAACTATACTTTACTTGCTGGATCATGCAACAGGGCTTCCTGGTTCAACAACTTGGATATTCCCCAGACTAATCCTGCCTCACCTAAAGGTGAGAGAAGGATGGATGCTGGAAAAGCCATCGAGGAACAGGAACATCTTTATGCGGCCAATGCGCCGAACATGGTAACAATAGGTAACAATATGGCCTTGAAGACTCCATTGATAGACGATGTAAAGATCAACGGAGAAGTGGACAGGCTTATGCAGGACCAGGATGGCAACATTGCCGTCGTGGAAATCAAATCCTTCTATGGATATGATGCTCGCAAGGAGATCTTCGGATCAAAGGATAAGCTGGGCAGGCCGAAATACCAGCATCTCCTGCAGGTCCTGGTATATCTGTACATGCTCAAACAGAACGCAATAGACGTGAAATATGCGTTGATACATTATATTGACCGCTCTGATTTCGAAGAAGACGTCTACATCATAACATGGGATGTGGAAGGTGATGAAGCATATCCGAACATCAACGGTGTGCAGAATAGGAACATCAAACTATCAGGCATCATTGCCAGGTATACCCAGTTAGCATTGGCGGTCAAGAACAGGACTATACCACCCAGAGACTGCGAGTTTGTCTACAGTGAAAGGAAGATCCTTGAGCTGGCAGATAATGGCATCATAAGCAAGAACAAAATGAAGAAGTATCTGGCCGGTGAAATACATCCCGGGGATTACCAATGTTCATACTGTTCATGGAAGAATCTATGTTATGGCGAGACACCATCGGATCCTAAGACCTGGCGTACGGACGCGGATATACAGGCCATACTTTCTGGTGGAAAGATCCAACCTGCAATCATAGAAGAGACAGGCTGGGAATAGGAGTACAGATGATTGAACTAGTCAACGAGAAAGCAGACATATCAGTGACACTTATCCCACTGTCCATGAAGATAATCATGCGGACACGCTTGCACCAGACGTTTGATAAGGACCATCAGGATACCATCCGTGCCATCTATAATGATCTACTTGCAGGCGAGAACAGTTTCCACTACATTATCTCTAATGCTGGCAGGGTAATGGCTGTTGTGGCTATCAAGGATCAACTGACAAAGACAATAGGGCGTATCCCTGAGGAAGTGTCTGCAATACTTAAGAAATATGGCATATACAAACCGACAATCCTAAATGTCGAGGTCAGAAAGCATACCGAGTACAAGAAAGATACATATTCACCGATATTCGGAATCAATGTAAGGATAAGGACAGACCTGGATATAGGTGTCATGCCTTCATTGACAAGAGATTTTGAACTAAATATCATGAACAAGGAGAACACAGATGACAAATGAAGAAGTGATGGCAAAGTTGGACGAAATCCAACAAGTGATGATGAAACAGAATCTTGAAATGTGGGCAATAGCGACGACCGTAGGCAGTATTAAGCTTTCATTAATAGAAGCCAAACTGGTTACTGAAGAGCAGCTTACGAAGCATGAGACAGAACTGGCAGAAGAAATCAAGGCTGAAATGGAGAAGATTATCGATGCTGACAACAAGAGCAAGGCAACTGCTGCTAAGGACAATAGCTGAATTAGCGCACTCATTAATAGAGGAAACAGCCAACGACAGCAGGCTGGTGAGCATAAGCTCGACCGAGATCCACGTTGCATGGTTCGAATCCTCACTCCTGAGATCCGCCATCATGATCACCCGTGAAATAGACGATAAGGGACAGAAGACTTACCATATAGAAACCGCCAAAATGGAAGAAAATGGCAGCATTCCAACCAGGACATTATGGTCACTCAGCGAGATGATATCATCGGATGATAAGCTGTATGTGAGTGCCATGAATAATAAGGAAGCATTGTTCAGATGGAATAACATTCCTGAGAAACCATTGCGCAAACTATTATCAGTGCTGTGCACATGTGAATATCGTCCATGGATACCAAAAGAAACACGGAGACTTGAAATAACGATGGAAGATAGGGGCATAGATGTATAAACTAAACGTACCATTAGCGGCATATTTGATGGGTAATCAGCTTTTCCTGGTGAAGGAGAGAAAGATGGTCAAGATGGACGCACCGGTTACATGGACCTATGAACCACTAGCGGATGCAGATAATGAGTATTTCTTCACCAGCAAGAGCCAATGGATACCGGCGATCAAACAACCATGTTCATATGAAGAGTGGCGGGAGAATGTAAAATACCCATTCTCATACCTAACGCACATCTTCCTGACGCAGCCTGACCTAGTGCGGGGGAATGCGCATAATGATGACCTGAAGCTGATGTATTTCGATATTGAAACCATGTCGGATGGTTCAGGTAGATTCCCACGCGCAGAACAGGATCCTTTGATCATGTTCGGATACGCGATAGATGATGGAGAGATAAAGGTACACTATGTTGAAGACCTGGGCAACCGGCCTGCAGGAATAGAGGACCGGGAACTGTTACGTAAGTTCCTGGAAGTCGTAGAGACCGAGAATCCGGACATCCTGGTAACATATAATGGTTATAGCTTCGATATGCCATATATCCTGACCAGATGCAGGAAACTTGGACTGAATACTGATCCATTATTAAGGATGAATGGGGATAAGGAAGCAGATAGGTTGATGATGGCTGAAGCGCAGTTACCTACCGGTCCACTCATCAGCAATATGGGCACTCGTCTGCATTATGACATCTTCAAGGTGGATGTTCTCCGGGACCAGTCACTGAGTGGAATAAAGGATCGCCGTATGAAAACGGTAGGCAAATGGTTCCTAACCGATATCGCCGATAATATCATAGATCTTGAGGATGGTATCTCCAATACTAGGGCAATGATGCTATCGGAAGACGGGATTAGGACGATGATAGATTACCAGAAATCAGATATCATGGTTACCAGGGGCCTATCAAAGGTATACTTCGACATGAGTGTCTCAGCCGCTAATAGCCTGGGATTACCGTTGAACATGATACTCAACAGGTCATCTGGAACACTTGCTTCGGCACAAATCATAAGAACATTGTTGGAACATAGGATCATACCTGACCTGCCAAATGAGACAATCTTTGAGGATATGTATGCGCTAATAGAACGCAACAAGAAGGCAGACAAAGAAATAAAGAAGAGTTTCCAAGGTGCATATGTGGATATGTACAAGCGAGGAAGCTTCAAGAAACTCTATAAGCTGGACTTCAACTCGCTGTATCCCAGCATCATCATACTGTTCAACCTGTCTTATGAGACAGTAAGGTTCGACAAGGATAAAATGGTGCATCTTGCAGGAGACCGTTCTACCAATTGGAACAAGTTCCAATATGACAGGCGCCCATATGAACTGGACCTGTTCATACCAGATGCGAATTTCAAACGTGTTTTGCCTGTGACGATAGATATGGGTTATCATGGGATACTGCCTAAGCTCTTGAGTGAAGGCTTGGCCAAACGAAAAGAGATACGCAATAAGATGAAAGACATGGACCATAATGATCCTGAATACATATCGATGAATTCGGCTCAGCAAATCGTGAAGGTCCTGAATAACAGCGTGTTCGGGATCCTTAGCAACAGGTACTCAGTAGGTTATCTGCCAATAGGCTTCACTATTACGGGACTAGGTAGGATACTCATAAGAAAAGCGATAGAAATAATCAGTGATCCTAAGATGAAAGCGGCGGAATATGCCAGGAGGACACGTGGAGAACTATGGTCGGAGGAGTGGAGAAAGACCTGCCCTATAGTTGAAATAGATACGGATGGTTTGCTGATCGAAGGTGATGCAAATGCAGATATTGTCAATGCGGAACTGACCAGGATCATCAAGAAGGAATTCGGAATAGACAATAAGGTACTCAAGATGGCAAAAGAGGAGTTCGGGTCAGGCTACATACATGGCATGAAAAATTACCTACTGTTGGAACCGGGAAATCCAAAACCCATCATCCATGGTTCGTTCTTCAAGAGTTCCAGGGCAGCGGCAGTGACTGATGCTACAGTGAACTTGCTTATTGATAATCTGCTGCACAATAGGCTATCGGATGATGAAACCATAAGGAAAGCTACGGATCTTTCATGGGCCAAACCTGAAGATTATAAGATCAAGGTAAAGATGTCCAAGAATATCAGGGATTATAAGTCGAATGCTGGCCTCATGCGCATATCAATGGATGAGAAATCCTATGATATCGAGGAAACATCATCTGCATTGCCTTCAGGGATGATTGCCAAGATAGCGGAATCATACAAGGATGCATATGGATTCACCCCGATGAAAGGTGATATGCTGGAATTCGTAATGGCAAAGGACCAATTGACAGGGAAGAGTATCCCCATACCTTACAATAAGATCATGACAACAAGGAGATATGTGATAGATACGGCATATTATCTTGATACGATCAACACATTACTTGAACCTATACTGGCCAGGACCAGGGAAAAGACGACAATCATGAACATATGGGAGAACATATGAGTATTCCTAACAATGACCGTGCGAAGAACCGTACGGAGAAGACCAATGATCACATATCAAACATCAACGAATGGCAGCAGAAGATGCTTGATGCAATAGATAGGAAGCTATCAGGCAAAGCTGCAGGTAATCTGGCAAGTCTCATTGGCGAAGACAAAGAGATACCTGAAACGACACTGCCAACTGATGAATTTGAAGCATTGACTACTGCCAGGACCACCGTAAACAGGCTGATGCTAAACGATGCAAACACCAAATACAAGGACAGGATAGAGGATATCAAGACAAACAGCACCGATCCTAAGATAGTGAATTTCATCGCCAAATACAAGCAATATGCCATCTACATCTTCAATAAGACGGGAATCGATGTTAGGATACCTCTGAGCATTATTGCAATAGAAGGTGCATGGGGCGCAAAGACCCCAATTATGGTGGCTGCCAAACCATATGGAAAGAGGACAATCAACTCGAATAACCTGTTTAATATAAAGACAACTCCCGCATATATCAAAGCGGGTGGCAGGTTCGGATATGCGCAAGATGAGACGCCTACTGAGCAGTTCAGGATATACAGAAACGGCTATGAATCATGTGATGATTGGATTGAACTGATGACTAGACCGTTGTATAAACATATCGTGGACAGATACAAGACGCAACCGGAGCAGTTCTTATTTGAGATGTATAAGGTATATGCTACAGATGTTAATGCCGGGCGAAATGCCGCAAATGTCGCCAAATATTTCGTACCAGTATGAGGAGTTAGTAAAATGGACCATAAGGTAAATCCTACTTCATTTCTAGGGGATCTTGACAGGATTCAGACGATCTCCCGCGGACTGATCCAGAGTGACCAGACAATTATCTCTTTCACGGATGATGCATATTCGCTGCGCGCAGAGTACACATCAGGCGTTTCGAATCTGGGAACACCAGGTGAAAAACCCTTCATCGTACCTACCAAACAGCTGCAACAGATCATGTCATCCATGAAGTCCGATAAGGAAGTGTCCATCAAGGAGAATAAGGAATCAATAGAGATAGTTTCAAAGAACAGATCATATCAGATACCGGTCATCTGGCTTACTGACGAGATGAAAGCAGAAGCATTCAATCTTCAGGATACCGAGAAAGGGCTGGTGAGTTTCCCTAAGGAACTGGTCATTCACATGTCCACAATGATAGGGGCACAATCCCGCATGAACGGCAAGACACCGCTGAGACTCCTGTTGGACATAGACAATGAAGGATATCTGGTCATGGTAGGCGGACTTTCAGTGGTGGGAACGCTATCATATGAACAGGAAACTGCAACCGAGATGTCCATAGAATCCAATGATGGCATCCTGATGCACGCACTTAACAAGCTGCCCAACCTGTCATCTGATGCCAACATCATGATACAGGAGAAAAGCTTGCGCATCAGCGACGGTCCTGTCTCACTGCTGCATTCAGCCACCATTGGCAAGGCCAGGGAATCGACTTTGAAAGTCATGAATATAATCGAGAACAAGGCCGCCTCCACGACAATCGAAATGGAAATAAGCACGTTGCTTGACCGTATTCATAACGCTGAGTTCATCCCTGACAAGAAGGAGAATATCAGTATCAGTTTCAAGACTGACAAGATCGAGACGAAGGTATCTACCGGCCTGTTGAAATACAACAGCGAATTCAAGTCGGAGAATATGACCATGACAGGGGAAGAGATCACGTTACTTTTCCCACTGGTAATAATCGAACCTATCATCTCATCACTAATGGAAATGACAAGTGGCGGCAAGCTGAAGATAAACGTATATCCTTCAGGCGATTCAAAGATCATCACTTTTGAATCGGTACCTGCGCCTGGAATGTTAGCAAGATACATGATGAGAATAACTACAGGGTTACTATGAGATTAACAGTACATACCCATCCGGCGACGGACTTGCTTGATTATCTCAGGGACAAATATGAATTCATTGAAACTCACCATCTCAATGAGACGTACTTGCAACTATTGGCCAATGATGAACTGTTGGCGATCATAGGACCATTCGAAGAGATCAGGTTGGTGTATGCAGACCTATGTGTCAAGTTCCCGAAACATATGATCTCGATAGACCTTACACCGATAGCGCTCAACGAAAAGATACCAGGTGGTATCACATTTGAAACGGCATACAGATTGGAGGCCAAATGATCCGGGCAATAAGCTCGAGATACCTTACCATACCGAAAAACGAAATGCAGCACGCCAAGATCATCAAGCTCAAGAAGATGCTTACAATAGACAACCCAGCATATAAGCAGTCTAAACTGATGACAGGCAAACCAAATCCCAATATCAGCCAGAAGATTCATGCTTACATTGAAGAGGATGATTACATACATATACCTAGGCATTTCAACGAGACACAGGAGTTCAAGGAACTCGAATTGGAACTTGACATAACTTACAGGAAGGAGTATGTTGATAACCATATCGACTTGAAGTGGAAAGAGACCATCAGCCTGCGGGACTATCAGGTAGAACCGGTTGCAAGACTGCTCACATCTGGACACATACTGCATGCTGATCCCGGTGCAGGCAAGACAACCATGGCAATCAACATAATGTCGAATCTGAAGCTTAAGACGGCGGTAGTCGTTGACTCGGATATGTTGGCTGACCAATGGCGGGACAGGCTATTGCATTATACTGATCTGCAGGATGAGGAGATAGGAATCCTGGGTGACAATAAGAACAAGGACGGCAAGGTAGTCATCTGTTACATACAGTCACTGTTGCGCCGAACTTACAATGGGAACAAGGATTTCTATAATGCATTCCCATTGGTCATCATAGATGAATGCCATAGTACTGGTTCATCTGAATTCTTCAAGGTACTGAACAGGTTTCCTGGAAGAAGGATAGGGCTGACTGCGACCATAAATAGGACAGACAGACTTAAGACTTACATATGGTCGATAGGAACTACATTCGTACGAGCAGAAGTAACAATGCTAATACCGGATGTTCATTTCCTACCTACAAAGACCAGCTTAGATTACAAGCTGGCATATTATAGAAATATGAATACCGTTATCCTAGGCAGGTTACTAGTCAAGGATAAGGAACGAAATAACCGTATCCTAGCCTTCGCCCAGAAACGCGTCAATGATGGCCGTCATATCATAGTCCTTACACATTCAAGGGAGAATGCGCAATTCTTCTTTGACAATCTCATATGTGATAGGAAAGCCCTGCTGATCGGCAAAGGCAACAAAGCCTCAAAACAGCAACGGCGTGACCATGATGATCCACAGCTGATATGTGCCACGTTCCAGTTCCTATATAAGGGATTCGACAATGCGAAGATGGATACCATCCTGTTTGTGACACCATTCAATGCCGAGAACGTGGTGATACAGAGTACAGGCCGGATAAGACGGTTCCTGGACGGGAAACCTACCCCCATCATCTATGACATATACGATCCGATGACCACCATATCATTGGAGACCGCCAGGAACAGGCAACGCACATATAAGAGACTAGGATTCAACATAGTTAAGAGCGTGAAAGATACATATCAGTGAGGTAAATATGAAGACTCCTAAGGAACAGGAAATAGAACAGCTTCTATTGGAACAACTTGCAAGAATACCGACCTGTACCCCGCAAGCGGTAATGATCAAATTCAATGATACGTATCTCAGCATAGGTAATAAGAAGATATGCCCATCAGTTGGGGGAGCAAAAATGCCATTCGCCTGAAGTTTGAGCAGCGCTATAGGCTTTCATCAGGTGAATCGCTCCGTGATTATAGGGAAGTAAGACCAATAATAGAAGACATAGAGAGAAGACAGATAATCCAATATGAGGTATACAATGCAGGATAACATCTACAACATAATCAGACCCACATCATTCCAGGATATCTTCGAACATGGCAACCATATCAGGTCGCTGAAGACCATGATAACAGAGAAGTCATTGCCCCATTCGATCCTGATTGCAGGTGCATCTGGGACAGGCAAGACCACTCTTGCCAATATCATCGCCAAAGCATTGAATTGCGAGGCGAAGATCAGACCATGTAACAAGTGTTCATCATGCCTCAGCCCGGAATCATACGTGACATGGATACATGCCGGAGATGACCGCGGTATTGATCCCATGCGAGAGATAGCCCGCCAGGCCGAATTGAGACCCCTGGCGGCGAATATAGGGGTTACCCTGATAGATGAGGCGGGAGGCCTGACAAAGGACGCTCAGCGTGTACTGCGTGAAGTCCTGGAGAATCCTCCGGCACACAGGTATATGATACTGATTACAAGTGAGAAGGAAAAGATCCAGACAGACATCCGTAACAGATGCCTGAACATAGATATTGCATCCATGACAGACCTTGAGTCCACGGATTTCATAGCTTATATACTGGACAGATTGAAGGATAAATTGGGCATTGACCGGAAACTTACGGATGACGAGGTAGGAAAGCTGATTGATTTCCCGGACAGAAACAGCCGCGATCTTATCAACAGGACATATTCATATATCACAACAGGCATTATGCCATCCAGCGATAAGGAAGTTCCAGCCAACATCGTATCCCTGTTCCATGATATACTTTATGCTAACAAGACATGGCCAGCATTACAGATGCAGGTCAGGGACATGAATGTGCAGTATGCGGAAGCCAAGGCATTCATGTGCAATCTGGCCTCAAAAAACATATATACTTCCAAGGATAGGGAACTGGTTACCAGGGCATCCATCTTCCTGGATCTTATGCTGCCACCACTCGAACTGGCTAATCCGAAAGCGGACATAGTAAACAGGTTATTCAAGGCTTGGAGGGCCTGCTATCAGGTTAAGAAAACATGACAGAAGCATCAGATGAACTGTTACGCAACATAGTCAAACTTGGTCTCATTGCGGCAAAGAACACGGATATGATGATGAAATTAAGACAGAACGAGGAGCTATTGGATTATCTTATCACCAATAAGTTTGCGACAGGAGATGTGATGTTCTATAAGGATATCATAGGCAGACAGTTCCTGTGCCCAAAATGTGGTAATCCGGTATCATTCACATGCCCAAGGGGCATATGCGGATACTGTTCAACTACCGTAAATATCAACACGAACCATAGCAAATTGATGTGCCAGGAATGCGCTGGACATCGTAAAGGCGAATGTAAACATCCTGAAAAGGATATACACCATAAACTATAGGAGGATACAATGGCACGTACGAATGCGGATATGTTAAGGGCATATCTGCAAAAGAAAACAGAGGGCGCGAAATCAAAATACGCCAGGATCATAACTGCCTCACAGGTAGGGAAAATAGAGTATATCAAGACCGGGATCCCGGAATTCGATATCATGTTCGGAGGTATTGCGAGAGGTCGTCATACGATGATATATGGCGGGCCAGGAGGTGGAAAGTCAACACTCATTGCCAAGATGATCGGCAACCTGCAGAAGCAGGGATTGGGCGTGTTCCTGGCTGAACCTGAAGAGACGTTCGAACCTGATTGGGCGGCCAAACAGGGAGTAGATCTGGACAACTTACTGATGACGAGAGAAACCTCTTTCGGAACAGTAATGGATGCCGTAATAGATATGGCAGGATCAGGTTATACGGATGTCATCTTTATCGACTCATTGGCGGCATTGAAACTGAAGGAACTGGATAAGAAGACCAGTGAAGATGATTTCATGGCACTCATGGCAAGAAGATTGAGCATCAACTACTTTCCTAAGGTGAATGAGATACTGGCAAACAACAGGGTAGCTATAGTATATGTAAGCCAGAAGAGATCCAATCTTGATCCTTATGGCGCAGGTATTGAAGAGTATCCAGGTGGAAATGCGCTTAAGCACTATCTCAGCTTAGCGTTGAATATCAGGAGATCCTCACCCAATGACCTGATGGATCATGGTGATAGGTTCAAAGCGGGAGACGAGCGGCTTGGTTTCTATACGAAGATCAAGGCAGTCAAGACCAAACTTCCGGTTGTTACGGAGAACGAGTCAATGGGCATGTCATTCTTCCATGGTAAAGGTTTCGATTCATCATATGGACTGCTTGATTTGGCCATTACCTATGATATCCTGAAAAGGAAAGGGCCGCATTATACCATGATCAAACAGGATAAATCAGAATACAGCCAGATAGGTATGAATAACGTGCTCAGGGATATCCAGGAGAATGAGACATTCCGGAATGATATTTCGGCATTACTCACCTATAGGAAAGAGAATGGACCAGTGGAACCAACAATCGAGGAGGAAATACCAGATGAAGCAACAATACCTGATACCGACAAGGAGTCATCTGAAACTTCTGCAGAAGGAACAGCTACTAAAACTACTAGGAAAAAGAAAGCAAGATAATACGTTCATGAATGATCTCATAGGAAATCTGTGCCATATCATTACAGTGCTTGATATCCTGGTGATAAAGACTAAGGATATTTCAGAAGATCAGAAACTCAACATAGATAAGAAGAAGATCATGGCAATAGATCTTATCAATAATGCACAGTTTACATTGACGACCATTTTAGAACTCAGCGGCAGGGATCCGACTACTCGAGTAAATGCGGATCTTGATCATGAATTATTGAATAATTACGAACAGATGATAAGGAGATCGGTATTATGGCAGTGAAATTCGCAGTACTATACATCAAATCCAATGCTGGTACGACATTGAAACAGGTTGGGGACATGATGGTACAGACGGTGAAATCCTTCCTGAAGATAAGGGAAGTCAATTACAGTGAATTCCAGACATACACAAGGAGCAAACCTATCTCCAGGTATATCATGCTTGCAAAGGAGGAAGCCCGCAAGAAGATAGAGGATGCAAAAGAGATGCTATCCAATGGTATCAAGTACAAGCTTGATACTAATCTTGGAGGCTTCCATGCAATCAAGACAAAGGAGAAAGACGTTTATGACCATGCCAAAATGGCGGATCCTTCATATGCTATCATAGATGTACACCAGATATCCGCGACTGAATTCGCGATCATGTTGAACCGGAATCCGGGTATACCTATCTATAATCACCTGTTCCTGCAGAAGATAGCCGTAAAGTTATGCAAACTGTTCATGACTGCGGTTATGGCGGTGGATGACTATCGTGGAACATACATTGAGCATCTTTCCTACTACGTCAATGGGTCGGCAGTAAAGAATGTTACGGTACCGGCTGGCGCAAAACTGATGAGTGAATTCATGAGGCTTACCACGATAGACATTAACAATATCCTTAAGACTGCAGACATGAATATTGATATCCTGATGGCACCATATGACCTATCTGACTATAATGCCATCCTAGCGAAGCAGCTGGAGAGCAAGGTTTTCATGGAAGGTATGAATGCGCATAAGCCAAATGCTGATCCTATGATACATGCCGATTATCTTGCGCTATTGTCCGAACTGAAGATAACGGAGGAAAATATAGGAGTCATAAACCAGAGGATCAGGATTGACCCGCCGATCGATTCCAGGTATATCAAGTTCGACAATCCGCCTGAATTGGAGGCATTTGCAAAGAGACCCTTGACAAGCATTAGACCGGAAGGATTATACTGATGGAACCTATCGACGGACTCACCATAGTTACCAGGACCGAGAAAGCGTATCTGATAGCGAATACACAATGTTACAGGCGCGCAATATCCCAGGCCAGGATGAATGGCCGCCATAACATGTTCATGGTTAATAAGCGTATGATAGAGAGCGGGCAAGCCAGATGGTTCCCAAAGACCACTATCATTACCGGCAAAGGGATAACATCACGAAGAGAAGATATCATAAAGACACTGAAGAATATGGCAGCATTGTCATACTCGGACTCAGACGACACAAATATACAGAAATGGATACTATAGGAGGTAACCATGGACAAGACTATTGAACAATTATCAGCACAATTCCCGGCATCACAGGTAAAGGAGCGGGAAGGTGGCGGCAAGAAAACCTTGCTGTACCTCAGCATAGACAGTGTGATGAACAGGATTAACGAGACTATTCCTGGAATGGAAAGTGTGCAGATCGAAATTACCGACAAATTCCAGAACGGGCCCTTCAATGTCGTCAAGAACGCAATGGCAAATGACAAAACATGGTTCACTGATACACTGCAGCAATATACGGTCACAGTGACAGTGGCAATGACAATCAATGGCTCACGCAGGGATGGTATCGGATCTGACGAAGTGTTTGAATTCCGTCCTAACAAGTATGCCAAGAAGTTCGAACCTGTGATGGATATGGATAAGGCATGGAAGACAGCATATGCAAATGCCATCAAGAAAGCAGCGGACAAGTTCGGCATCGGCACATATCTATGGAAAGAGGAAGAACGCAATAAGATCATGCAGTCAAAATCAGGCGATGATCAGGACAATGAATATCATGCAGATGATATTCCTGTTATGAAAAAACCTACAAAACTTCCACAGGAACTAATGGATATGATCCAAAGTGAGGCCAAGGTATTAGGATTGGCAACAAAAGAACTACAGGATCTCGTAAAGGAATATATGCTGACAGTTCACAAGAAAGATAGTGATGGCATGCCGGCTTCGTTAATAGCTGAAACGCCTGAAGAGACCAAGAAAATAGTGGATGGTCTCATCACTTATCTTGACAATCTCAAGAAATAATATAAGAGGAGCCGTTAATGACAGCATATAAATTCGTAGGACTGAGTCTTCTCGAGGAAGAACTTGATGTCAAACCGGAGAAACCACTTGACCCGTCCATACCTGTTGTACTGGCAGAGAAAAAGACAGATAGGAAACTGGCGACCGCACTTGATGCAATAGGTATCGGCAGGGATACGGTGATAACCCATTCCAGTCTTACCGTGCTTATTGATATATCTGATACGGATAAACTTGCTGAGACGATCCACCTCGTGAACAAACGGAACAGGATTGTCATTGTCTCGGACAAACCAGGAATAAGGAATATAGCCAGACCCAAAGGATTGGTATATGATTCGTTTATCCTGACGGATGATGCAAGAAGATATCCCAAACTGGGCAGCAATTGCCGTTTGCTAAATGTCAATACATTGATGGTCCGTACCACCTTTAAACGACCGGTAACAGGACAATTCGCCAATATATCGCTGGATCACGGCCGAAAAACGATCAACCTTAATTTGAGGAATATTGACTACAGGCAGACACGGAATGCGGTACTGACAAGTATTCACCAGTTGGCACAGATGACACAAACATACAGTTTGCCGGAAATGAGGACTGATCTAAGCCATTACACTGGTGACTATTCAAGTCTTAAAGTGACAGGAGACCCTGCAATATATGATGCTGAATTGACAAGCGAGCTATTGCCCACCACAATTCATGTGCAGATTTCAGCGGTAGATCCCTTATGTATCATATTTGCCAGGTTATATGCTGTTCATTACACGCTGAGACCCGTCATTACAGTCAGTGATATCAATCAGATTGTCCATATGAGGAGATCGCTCGCAGCTTTCCACATAACACCAGAGACATTGCCTAATGACGAGTATACTAGGATCATTAATGCAACAGATGAGAAATACAACCTAACGCTGAAATATCATCAGATGTATGCGATCCATAACATGATGCGGCACAATAGTCCTATCATGAACTGCGCTACAGGTATCGGTAAGAGCAGGATGGCAATTGGTGCATGCCTTGCCCTTGATATCAAGTCGGTATTATATGTAACGGAACCGAGCATCGTACTTGAAGTAGACAGGGAAATGAAGAAGATAAACTTCACCGACTACCAGATCGTGAAAAATCCTGATAACAGGAACCTCAGACGGTTCAACATAATAAGCTATAGTATGTTATCCCGCAAGACAATAAAAGGTATCCTGAAGACCAAGCGGTTTGGTGCCATAATATGGGATGAATGCCAGGAATTGCGCAACATGGATTCGTTACGGACGCGCAACGCGATGAAATTAAGGGCCAAACGCCATTATTTCATGTCAGCAACATCTGTAGCCAACGACATATCAGACATCTTATCCTATATAATGGTCGCCAAGAAGACCGTTACCACATACTATGACTTCTCAAGGAAACTCAGTGGTGGAGCAACATGGAGAAAAGGATTCAAACGTGCGAAGAACAAGAACGATGTCAAGGGTTTTATCAGCCTTATAACTGAAAAATACCCCATGTTCGAGGAGATCAGAAGACGTCTCATAAACAACAATCACCAGCTGCTGGAGAAGTTCAGAAATGAGAACATGGTAATCATAAACAAATCAGACAAGCAGCTGGTCAAGGATAACACTTTCCGGGTAACAGCCAAGACACTGAAAATGACCACGACACCTGATAAGGAACATATGGAGTTATACCTGGAGAAGCTTGATGCCATCAATAGGGCATATCATCCTGAACAGACCAGCCATGTCAGCCTTCAGATGATAACCGAGCTGCTTAAGATATCGGAGATACCCAATGCCGTCGACGGGAAATCCCGTGTTACCAGCAAACAGAGAAAGATACTTGCAGCGGTAAAGGATGTCAGTGAACGGAAGAACTCCGTAATCGTATTTACAGGCTTCACTGAATCAGCCAAACAGCTGCATAGCCTGATAAGTACCGACCATAAATCGACGATCCTTATCACATCTGATTCAAATGTAGACCAGAGATATAGGAAGATCGAGGAATTCAGGAAGACCAAGAACGCCTGTCTGATAGGGAACATCGATCTTATAGGCAAAGGTTTCAACCTGGAAGTCGCTGATACGATCATCATGTCCGACATACCTTGGAGTCCGTTCAAGTATGAACAATCCATTGGTAGGATTCTCAGACCCGATCAGAAGGGACAGCCTGAGATCATCAACTGCATCAACAGGATGATGATTGACGAATACAAATTCGAGGTACTTTTATCGAAACAGAACAGGATAGACAAGATGATAAATAAGGATAGCTCAGTGTCGGATAAGGACATGCAGCATATGAATTTTACGGACTTCCTTACAGGTGTCATCGAAAGGGCAAAGGAGGAAGGCCTGATATGAAAACTTTCACGACAGCTTACACATCATTGAATGCAAGTCCAAATGACACATGGCTGTCATTGAACAGGCGTGCAGAAGATTTTTCCCCTCCAAGTGTCACCACCGATAGGGTGTATGATACGCGTTATAGGACGGCATTACCAGCAGTATTAACGGTCAATAAGCTCAACCGACACGCCGGATATAACATTGTCAACACTACATTGAATCTGACAAAACCGCACAGCACATATGCAAGAGCATTGGATATCAGTCCAAGCCTGTGTACAATAGTACCAAACCTGGTAACTGCAAAACAACAAATCGCATCATACCTGTTATACACGTGTATTGCGACCTATAAGCAGATCGGCGATATCATAGAACATGTGCATCACATGATGGACCTCTCAACTGAGGCATTGAGCAATATACACATCGTATATGGAGAACCACAGGATCCGTCAAACGCGCATGCTAGTTGCATGTTCTGCACGAGAATGGATAATACTCGATACTGTGATTTCCAATTCACAGTAGACACCAAGTTGCGGCATCATTATGACGTTTCAAGCAATATTGATGCCGCACCCGTATTCAAGAACCTGCTGTTTGCGGCTGAACTGAACAAAACGATCCTGCTGCTTGCGGTCGGTACCAAGAATGTATATGAAGCGTTCGATATTGCGCTCAATAAGGATATTGATGGCATCATCGAAGCGTTATCCGCATCACTTGAAATGCGCATAGTTGCCATCGAATCATATGCAAAAGGGCATGGTATGAACCCTGCCCCAGTCGACAGGGCATATTCAGTGATACAGGTTCCTACTGGTATTGATTCCGATGAAACAAGCGATAAAACATTCAGACTTATCACTCAGAAACGGAGCAATCTGAAACAGGAAATTTATAGCTCGATCTTTGAAAATGTGCCACAGGAGACAACTGATGTCAAATAAGATATCTGCCGTCATCGATAAGCTAAAGGATAAGCTTGAAGATTACATGTATCTGACAGGGATCCATCCGCCAAAGGGTGCCAGGCATTTCAGCTGCCCGAATAAGGCAGGACATGTCAATGGGGATGCGAACCCTTCAGCATCGCTGTTTAAGGGCAATGATGGGAAAATGAAATGGAACTGCTTCTCATGCCATAGCGGCAGCGACATATTTGCAATGGCGCATTATATCGACAATCTTCCCCTGGATGGGCCTGAATTCATAACTGTGACAGTCAAGACATTGTGCGAGAAACTAGGGATGGAATTCGACCTGGAGAAAGACCTATCTGAAGAAGAAAAAGAGAGGCTTGATTGCTTCAAGGCGAACAAGCTTATCGCAGATTATCTGGCAACGCATCAGATTGAGACATACCTGATCTCTAGGGATATTGATGAGCATATCGCCAAGAAATTATCCATTGGCAGCATAGATAATGACGCACTCTCAAAACTCATAAAGGAAGCGAAGATACCGAAGGAGATCCTGACAAAGGTATCCATCTATAATCAGGTGATCCCAGGATCATATACGGGCAATCTTTCGCGGGCGATGTTCAATAATAACAGGCTTATCTTTACCATCCATGACAAGGACGGCAATCCTATAGGATTTACAGCAAGGGATATGACGTGGACAAAGGAATCCAAGAGTCCTAAGTATATCAATTCTGCCAACAATCCCGTATTCAGGAAATCGGAAGTATTGTACCTGATAGATAAGGCCAGGAAAAAGATCAACGAATCGGGAATGGTCTATATCGTAGAAGGTCCCACTGATGCGGTCAGACTATATGCCAACGGCGTATCTAATGTAGTTGGGCAATTAGGCACAGCATTTACTGAACTTCATCTGGATATGCTGAAAAATATAGGGGCTACCCATATAATATTTGCACTTGATGGTGATAAGGCTGGCCATGATAGCATGATCTCAAATATCGAAGACATCATGCAGATGGATAAGGAAATAAAACTGTCCGTAAAGATCCTTCCGGATCACGAGGATCCCGACAGCCTGATACGGAAATCGGGAATTGCTGCATTCATCGATCTACCCACTTATGAATTCCCGGAATACGTCGGCATGCTCATGCTTGCCAAGATGGGTAAACCTCAGGAAGAGCTGATCAATGAATATATCAAATGGCTGCTAACAAACGTCCCAAAACCTATCAGCAGATCGCGTTACATTGAACGACTGGCCAAGATGACGAATGTCGACATCAAACTGCTCAATGACCAAATGAATTATTACATCAAGATAGGCGAAGTTGAAGCCAAGGGGACCATGGAGAAGATATTCTACAAGCTCTCCAGGGACTGGAAGGAATCATCACCTGACAGCAAGTTGGGTCTATTGGACAGTGCCAGAAAGGAAATGGGCATTCTCTTATGGAAGGCCAATTCCGACATCATAGGATCCAACCGTACGGATCTGACAGACATGGAAGAACGGCTAATCAATAAGGAAAGTGAGGCACTGGTAACGGGCTATGCAAGATTCGACCATAATATAACGATACCAAAGAGTGATTCAAGGATATTGTTCGGCGCATATCCCAACATAGGCAAATCAAACTTTACCAGGAATCTCGCCTATAATATCATCATCCATAATCCTGATGTATCGGTATTGTATTGCAGCCTTGATGACCCTAAGATCAAGACAATTCCTGCGTTCATAGGTATGATGAAGAACCATCCCATTAACAATATCAGATATCCGAAATCATTGCCACCAGGTGAACGTAAGAATACCGAGATGTTGCTGAGGAGCGGTTTCAGGGAACTGCACGAACTCATAGGTTCAAAACGCCTGATCATAAAGGATCAGGTGGATATTCCCACGGTGGATGCATTGGAAAGTCACATCATAGCTTACGTGGATGAGCTGAAAGAACTGGGCAATAAGCTTGTCGTATTCGTGGATAGCTTGCATTCATTCATGGACCTTAAGGGTAACCAGGATATCCGTGGATCAGTCATCCAGGCTATCAGTGAAATGAAACGACTAAGTAATACGTATCATCCCACGATTATTATGAACGGTGAACTGAACAAGGAAGGAAGGTATACAGGCAAACGCCCGACATTGGCCAATCTCAGTGAAACGGGGAGAATCGAATACCTAGTCGATGTCGGTGGCATAATCCATTCGGACATGTTCTATAAGAAGAGCGATACTGAACGCAAGTGGCGCAAGAAGGATGTAGACATTGACCTTCCAATACTTGAAATACATATTGAGAAGAACAAGGAAGCCTACTATAAAGGCGATATCTGGTTCTATCTTGACCCAATCTGCGGTACCATGCGGGAACTTACCGTCGAAGACGAACGCGATATCCGCAGCAAGGAAGAGGAGAAACACAAGAAGTGAGATCTGATATCTTTGACTATTACTGGGAATGTCCTAAGAAAGCCCATTGGATGACCGGCGGGCAACTGACCATGTTCCCATATAATTATATGATGACTGGACTGATTGAACTTGTAACATCACCTGGAGCCAAGGTCGACAAAGTAATATCTAAGATATCGGAGTTCCTGGTAGACCCTGACCAGAGACAGAATTACGCCATGATAGCGCAATACTTCATGCGCATAAGGAAGTCAATAACTGGCATAGAGATGGTTGTTCCGACCGCACTGGGCAAATATCCTTTCCAGACATACATACCATTCCTACGTCATCGGGATTTGTATAAGGGCTGCGATCTGGAATATTTGTGGCCTGATTTTGACGGCAAAATATGGTCACCGCGGGATATGGTAAATAAGCCTGCAATAGCGGGCATGATCGTATCCTGCCATAAGGAAATGATGCTAATAGATAAGGAAGCTAAATATTCTATAGTGATCATATCCGGGAACATGAGATACAGGTTAAGACCAACTAAAGATATACTTGAGCTTGCGGCAAGGCAAGTCATCTCAATATTGGAGGGAGCATATAATGAAGAAGAAAGAACGTGCGCAGGGCCCTATTGTGACGAATGTCCAGCCAATAACTCTTGCGATGCTAAATCGTCAGGAATCGAAGATAGCAGTCCAAACTGGGTATTCAAAATATCCAACTGGCAAACTGGACAAACTGTTGGGAAGAATGATGGCCCTATTACGGAAGAATGATATCGACAAGGTTGATGCCATATTCATATCTTCAGCGCTTATGACGACTGTCAAAATGACACATCTGGCAGATGCGTATGCGAGGGGCAACGCGACATATACCGGCATATTCACAAAACAGCACATACATGGGGCAATCGTAAAGAAAACGGTCATGAAAATACTTGACAATATGGATAATATTTAGTATATTCATAGGAAGGAGCTACAGTGAAGATTCTCATCATAGGTGAACATCCATCGAACAAGACGGGCTTCGGAAAGGTCACATCACAGATATACGATTTCCTGCATATCAGGCACCAAACCAAAATATTGGCATATTACGTGCACAATCAACCGGCTGAAAAACACATCATACATTCCATGAATCCGAACATACTGCTAGGTGCGGATAAGAATATGATAGCAGACGACAAATTCGGCCGATATACGGCCGCCATTACAATGAAGACATGGCAACCCGAAATTGTGCTGACTGTCGGCGATATTTGGAACTTCGGATACATTGAACGATTGAGGGCCATCCACCCCAATGTGGTATTCATATCATATTATCCTATGGAATGCGCGGAACAGCCAGCCAATATTATAGTAAGCTTAGGAGGAGACCAGGCGTTGATAGATATCAGGGATATGGAAAACGCCTATACGTACCTGGTAGCATATAGTGCCATCAGCCAAAAGCTTCTACCAAACGCAGATGACTACGTATATCATGCGATGGATCCGAAAGAGACGGAAGCGGATGAATATGTCGATTTGTCATTCTTCGAAGATAAGTTCGTGGTAGGATCGATCTTCAGGACACAGTATAGGAAAGGGATCGACCAGATGCTGCTGGCAATGGTACATCTGAGAAACATCTACCCGCAGGCATATGAGAAGACAATATTGTACTTTCATACTGCCAGGATGGATATGATGAAGATAGATATCCCAATGATGATCAAAAGGCTTGGATTGCAGGATCATGTGATAATGGCAAATGATGTCTATCCTGAAATATTCATGACGAATGGTATCCCTAATCCGGTCCAAGGATTATCGCGTGGCCAACTCAATAGGCTGATCAGGCGTTTTGATGCATATCTATCCTTGAGTTATGGGGAAGGCTTCTGCCTGCCATTGATAGAAGCCGCAGCATTAGGCGTAAAGGTTATCCATCATGATTTCCTGACTATGGGTGAGATTATGAAAGATATCGGCGAACCAGTGAAGAGCATTACTACATTCATGGAAAAGATAAACCAACGTACATTCTATATGCCAGATGCAAAGCAAGCAGCGCAGATAATAGCGGACATGGTATTAAAGAAAGCCACTAATGATCGATCAAAGGAAATCAATGACATAATAGCTTCCAGGTTCTCATATAAGGTCATAGGACCCAAATGGGAATCAATAGTTGAAAAAGCAACAGACAAGCATAGACCTGATACCCGAAACATAACTGTATTCATCTATCAGAAGGATACTCAGGCTGAATTCATACTGGAAGAGCTGAAACGTGAGCATCCTGCAACATTGCATACCAGCATACGATATGCATATGGTATAGCCAAGGACTCAATGTTGTTGGCATCAAATCCGAAAGTGGTATGCATGGAATTGATCTATGCAAGAAACAGTATAAGGGCTGATCATATCAAGCAGTTACCGACACTGTTAAAGGTCTTATATCCTAACCTGAAAATACATCTAACCATACTCCATGACTTCAATATAATCGATAGTCTTGATACGGCGAAGTATGATCTGATAAGGTTGCCTGCTGGATGTAAACATAACTTGAAAGTGACAAAGGTAATGGAACTGGCAATTCCTGAGAAACGAGGAGTACAACACGATGATACGCCTTGGTTCATAGGCAGTAACGAGACAAATGAGGGGGTGATCGAGGCGATAGCGGCGAAACTTCCAGTCATAATCAGAAAAGTCTCAGGTACCGGTAACATTTATGAGCATGAACGATTCATCAATTATGCGAAGCGCGCAAAAGGACGATACATGCTTGATACGGATCTGATAGATTCCCCGGCAAAGGACCTAAGGATCCTATACTGGTCCAATCACCAACCAGATAATGATTTCCTTATCAGGCATCTGATGAATGATAACCAGATCATAGGTGGGTATCTGACAGTGGACAAGAAGCCGCATTTCAATATAGATGCGCAACAGTTCAATAGGGTAACGGAATTCATAAAAACACATAAAGGAGCGTAACATGGCAAACAGGAAATTGTTGGAAGCGCTGATTGGCAAGAAGATCATTGTCTTCAGCGGCAATCAGCCCCATATCGGAGTCCTGGATCGTCTGGATGACGATTGGATCAGATTGATAATAGGAGATGGCGATGATCCGACAAGTGATCCTATCCCATACCTTGTTCCGATAAAAGGTATAACAATAATAGGGGAAAACGCTGATGCTATACTCAGATCAATTGAGGAAATGAAAAAGCGTGCAGCCGAGAAGACGACTCAAGGCGCTGGCAATCATGGCCAGGAACGCAAGATCATCTCAGCACCATCAGGCATGAGGTTCCAATGAGAATATTCGATACCAGTATTAAGGAGACTGACAATAAGAATGTCGTCAGTGTCGGTCTCGCGGAAGACAATAAGATATTCTATGCAGCACTAGTCGACCTAACAAGCAAGAAATGCTATGTGGAGGAAGTAGGATTGACCGGGGCCAAAAGCGGCTTTACCGGCATCTATAGGAAGATAGACAATGAAGAGGAATGGCAACGGATATACAACATGTTCAATAAGGCGGGTGTCTTTGACAAATTCCTCAAAGGTGCAAACTACCATTGGGACAAGAAGAATGGACATTCAAATGTCCCTGGATGGTTCAAGGATAAGTTCATCGGACATAAGTGAGATATTATCAAGGATCATACGGTTGGTACAGTTCGCACTGAGACATGATGACCTTGATATCACTATACAGGGACTGGTGGATGGTGACCAAATGCTGCGATACCTCGTCTATTATATGACAGGTACTACACCGTCCGATGTCACGGTAAGGGAATTTGCAGGCAAGATCGGCGATGTAGCTGATCTTCCTGTGGAGGACCTTGAATCGGAACTTTTCCTGGATGCCTATAAATGGCTTATGAAATGGGATAAGGCCAAGTTCAGCGGAAGCCTTAAGGCTTATCTTGAACGCACATTGCCTTATAGCGTAGCAGGCATTTTATCCAGACATACCAGACATACAGGACTTACCGTTGAACATACTAACCATATTGACCTGCCGATGAGCATATTCAAACCTACAGATGATCCAAGGGCATCTATCCTTGGAACAGGTGTCCATATATCTGGACGGACAATTACTGATATTGCAAAGCAAATGGGCATCACCTACAGGATGGCTCGATATATAATCACTAAGGAGGCGGACAATGGCAAAGACGAAGACCAGTCTACTAAGTAAGAAGGAATTGGCCAGATTGGATCAGCTCGCAAAATTGCGTATAACCAGGTGGAATCCGGGAGAGAAGCAGAAATTGATTGAAGCGTATAAAAAAGGATATTCAATCACAGTCATGAAAAAGGCCAAACTGAGCGATGCAAGCTATACGCGCATATACAACATGCTTGTCAGGGAAAACGTATACCAATATGGGAGGATGCAAGGTGGGAATCATGAATAAGAAGCTTACAAAAAAAGATGAGCAAACCCTCAGGAAAGAATCCAGGAAAATGAAACTGGACAAGGTCCAATTCGAAGCTCAGCGTACGCAGGCTAAACAGGCGGAGAAGATCCGTGAACTGTCGGACATGCTTAAATTGGCAACAGTCCAGATAGAAAGATTGGAAGCGCGCAATGATTTCATTGATAAGATAGGAAGTGCACCTGTTAATATCAGACAGATTGAGACAACTTCCTCTACAAACGTGGCAACCGCATTCATGGTATTATCCGATGGTCACATCGATGAGACGGTCAATATAAAGTCAGTAAATGGGATCAATCAATATAATCCACACATTGCTGAACAGCGGATAATGGAATTCTATAAGTCCGGTATGCAGCTGGTCAAGATCCAGCGAAGTGGAATAAAGATCGACAACCTGGTACAACCTATCCTTGGAGATATGATCTCCGGTCATATACATGAGGATCCAAAACAGACCAATTCAATGACTCCTACTAGAGCTGTACTATTCGCAAGGGATCTTATCATATCCGGCCTGACTTCATTGCAGAAACATTTCAACAGGATCATTGTTCCATTCTGTGTAGGCAACCATGGGCAGTTACGGTCAGGTGGTGAGAGGACACTCATCATTGAGAACAACCTGGAATATATCCTTGCACATTTCCTAGCCGAACACTTCAAGAAAACCAATGTTGAAATCATAATACCTACAGGATACTTCCAATGGTTGAACGTGTATGGTAGGGATATCAGGATGCATCATGGTGAAACTATCAGATATGGAGGAGGAATTGGCGGAGTGACCATACCATTACTTAAAGCTATTGCAAACTTTAATACGATAAAGCCGGCGTATATAGACATTATCGGCCATATTCACCAGTCACTGAGGGGTAAGAACTACATTACAAATGGTTCTGTAATCGGATATAACGAGTTCGCACAATCCATCAAGGCACAATACGAACCACCTTCCCAGGCTTTCTTTCTGATAGACAAAAAGCATGGATTGACACTGCACACTCCCATATATCTGTAGGATTACAGGTTTGAATAATAAATGTAAAAGGAGACCATATGAAGATTTACATCATTGACCAGGAACTGGCACCGGCAAAAGGTACGGCAGCAAGCGCAGGCATTGACCTGAAAGCAAGGTTGGATACCCTCATCAAATCAGGACAGGAAGCAAGAGTGCCGTGTAACGTGGTGATTGATTACACCCATGATGCGAGCGTAAGACCTGCGCCCGATTCATTGGTCGCAATAGTATCAGCGAGATCAAGCCTATTCAGAAACACCGGTTGTATCATGACAAACGGGATAGGCATCATCGACCCTGATTTTTGTGGGAGAGAAGATGAGATCCAGATGTCCCTGTACAACACTGGCGCGGAAGATGTCATAATCAAGCGCGGCGACCGGATAGGACAGATCCTGCTAATGCACAACCGTCTCGCCAAGATAGAATATCTTGATAACGCAGATAACCCGAATAACAGGAACCGCGGCGGCTTCGGCAGCACAGGCGGATATTCCAAATAGGAGATTAATATGGCAGGCAACGACAACATTTCAGGCAAGCATCTCGCAGCTAGGCCTTCTGATGAGGCGATCTATAGGAGCATCACATCATTGAGTAGAACCACGCAGATCCGTCTGGTACGGGAAATATTCCGCAAGTTACCTATGGAAAGGATAGCCGACATCATGGAGCAATATCCGCAGGCATTGGCAATCATCGAACGGAGGAAAACCGATGGCATACAGTAGATGGCTTGGTTCTTACTGGTATACCTACTGGCATAACCAGGGGAATGTGCCTCAACCTGAACGTAGGGATGACCAGTTATTCAGTGTAGACTGCAACTGGTTGTTTACTTATCGCCAGCTGAAAGATGATATCGAAGCTTGCATAACCAAGGTAATGGATGGCGTGAAAGCGCGCTATACTGTTCAACCAACGGAAGAGGAAATCTCCGAACTCATGGGCTACATGCGCGAGTTCATAAATGATGTCGAAAACAAGCAAGAATTGGTATGATGGAAGCAGTCAGTGCCGTCTGAGCCGCTGGTGTGGACACAATTAATCGAGTCAGGAGGCTGAAAGATCTCGAGCTGACTGTCCTTATTATGCAATGACAGGAGATAATGAATGAAAAGCAAGGTATTACATCTTCATTGTAACCCAGGCTGCCATCATCTGACTTTCACAGCAATATTCAAAAACTACCATTGCGCATCGGATGACATAGACGAATGGTACATATCGTTCTTCGGCAACCTGTTCTATGAAGGTCAGTCAACATGGTGGACAAGGCTCAAGTATAGGCTTGAACTTATCTGGGCAATCATAAGAGGCAAGGAATACCGGCTCTTTGACATGGTAGTATCAGATAAGAACATGAAGGAATTCGTAAGGAAGTATCAGAGCCACAAATGACAAGGAAAACCAGAGCGCTATTGAAGGATATGGCTGCCAGAAACGCGAAACATTCGATGTCCCTGAAGGATGTGGGGACTAAAGATCTTCGGACATCTTGCAAATGCAGGACACGCCATATGGATGAATTAATACTGGAAGGAGAACAGGATATGCAACAAGATGATAAACCAACTAACCAGGTTACGGTAGGGATCTCACCGCAAGATGGGATAAGATCATCATCCGAACCTGATATGAAGGATAGTGGGGAACGCCAGGTTTTCGCCACAGGTGCAGTCAGGGATGCAGCAGGAGGCAAAGCTATGCTTAGCCTTATCTCGCCCTTGTTTGAGGAAAGGCTAGGCCAATGGCTTACGCTCGGTGCGAAAAAGTACAGTGCTGACAATTGGGCACAGGGTATTCCTATGCGCCGTACATTTGACAGCCTGATGCGGCATGTCAACCAATACAGGTTAGGCGACCGCTCGGAGGATCACCTGGGTGCCATAGCATGTAATGCAATGTTCCTCATTCACTTTGAGGAAATGATTGCAGCCGGTCTTCTGCCTGCAGAACTGGATGATCTGCCAAGATTTAAGGAAGAAGAGCCAAGGAGATACCTGGTACATCCTAACAACAGGAGAAAAGATGATCATATGTGAAAATCATGAGATATGCGTCAAAATATGCATAATTCATGAATTATAAGCAGTTTTCATAAGGAGCAAACCATGAAGAAGACAAAAGCGTCAAAGCTGACCAAAAGGAATACCAAGCCAGTCACAATAGAGATAGGCTTGCAGGTAGTTTTTAAGAACAGGTGGGAAAAGACGGTCAAACCACTGGTATTTCATGACCTGGTGATCATACCTGCCGTGAGCGCATTATGGTTCAGTGTGCCATGCCTAACCATCCCAGATGATAAACTGGCTGCGTTCAGAGGGATAGAACTGGAGATTAGATGGTTGTCATTCAGTTTCAATGTAGCCTATAGCTGGGTCCGCAAGAATAAATAACAGGTTATCACCCAGGTGCAACTAGGAACGCAATTTGGAATAATATGGAGTAGACTGCGAAGACCTCTCCCGGAACTGCGTAGCGGGACCGGTGATGCTGTCTCTTCCTCAGTCTTTCCACTTGTCATGGAACTCTTCTCCGGAATGGTCTGCACCCCATCCCTGGCTGTCTTTTATGATCTGTCCATCCTGTAAGATATCCATAAAACCAACTGGTAACGGCATGGGACATGATAAGGAGGACTATGGTGAATACAAAACCAGTATATGACGTGGTGGTTTCAAGGAACAAGCGGTATTCAGAGGTGATCAAACTGATCGAAACTGATGAGCATGGCTTCAGCCATATATCGCGTGACTTCAAGTGCAGGATAACTGGACCCGGACATGAACAGGAGGCACAACGAATATGTGACGCACTCAATAAGGGAGCCAGCTAACGACAGATCCAGGATAATAAGATTCAGGCAACATGAGATAAAATCGCCATTCACATGCGGTCCAATGAGCGGACTGAAACCTGATTATAAGGAACGGCTGACATTCTATTGCACATATTTGCTGAGAGTCAAGGAGATAATGAATGAACAAGGATGAGCCGAAGAAATTAGCATAACATTATTAAGTGAATCTTTTAGATAAGTTTCAATGGAGGTGAGTAACATGCCAAATGGTAGAAGACAAGGTTCCTGCGGAGGCACCCCGAAAAGGGATGGCTCAGGCCGAGGTAAAGGCAACCGCGGTAACCGCGGCAAGGGTGGACGCAAGTAACCCGACTAGCGGAAGCTGAAATAATCGATCCGTTGAATGCCGATGAAAGATTCAGCCAGGATTCGGCATATTTTACAGTCTGACAGATAACAGATAATTGATACGCAGTAAGGTACAGAAAACAGGGACCAGAACAACTGGAGGAACAATGAACGTGACATTATTTTCAGATGACAAGAGGTATAAGGCCCTTATCGTGGACGATGATAACCCGGAAAACCCGAGGGAACTGTCGGACCATTACAGCAGGATGGTATGTTTCCACAGGCGGTACCTTCTTGGTGACAAACATGGCTACAGGTATGAGGATTACTCCGGATGGGATGATCTGCAGAACCATCTGGTCACAGAGGAAGATGCGATTGTGATATTGCCACTCTATCTGTATGACCATTCAGGCCTGCGTATCAATGTCACAGGATACAGTGACAGATGGGATTCCGGACGTGTAGGGTTCATATATGCCACACGGAAGGATGTTGTCAGGGAATATGGTAATGATTCACCGGAAACTCTCCTGAAAGTGCAGGATTATCTAAAGGCTGAAGTGGAAGCATATGATTCCTATCTGTCGGGTGACGTATATGGTTGCCTGGTATACGAGGCCGACAAGGAACAGTTCAATTCCCCGGAATTACTACTGAAGGATCTGGAACCAGAACCGCTAAGGTATCCGGTTATAACCGACACCTGCTGGGGATTCTACGGTTCAGACTGGAAGACAAATGGGATATTATATCATCTTAAAGGGTTTTCAAAAGAATGGCACGAGGCGGGCGAC
>DYKD01000182.1 GCA_020722765.1 Brevinema andersonii
CTCTCAGGGTTAGAGCTGTCGTTCACTGGAGCTTACGTCTCAAACTCTTCCAATTAAATTGGTTTCATCCAAAACGGTTGACTTACCAGTACCGGACAGGTTTCAGCTCCTATATATCCCCTATTGGGGTTTGCAGGAGCCTGTGTTTTTGCTAAACAGTCGGTTGACAAACATTTGTTGAAGCCCCGTTCCTAAGCTTGCGCATAGTACAGGGCAGAGCATCTTGAATAACTTACGCTCAGCTTTTTTGCCGAATTCCTTGAACAGTCATTACCCGTATGCCTTGGTATACTCTACCAGTCTACCTGTGTCGGTTTGCGGTACGAATTATTTTTTAACTTCTTGGTTAATTTTTCCCGGAAACTTAAGTCAACCGCCTCTTAAACCTTGCGGTCTAATTGTATTTATAACTCACTTTAACTTACGTTAAAGTTTGTTATTTAACCTCACATATAGTGAGGGCGGCTTATCAAATTTCGTCATTAATCAAGTAATAACGTTAAAAAATAAATAATCGAATATTAACGATTTATACATCGGGAGTACCAGGCGGTACTTCCTTAGATTCGACTGACCCCCGGATGATTGACATTGCCGGGGAAACCTTAGACTTGCGGCATCCCGAGTTTTTATCGGGAGATTCACTACTTATGTCAGCATTCTCACTTCTATAAATTCCAACAAACCTTACGGTTTATCTTCACAATTTATAGAAAGCTCCTCTACCACACTCGTCCTCCGGACGAGAAGCTCCAAATCATAAATTCCAAGTATTCCAAACAAATTTAAAATTCCAATGTTTTATACATTGAAAATTAGAAAATTGGTTATTGTTTGTTTCTTGTAATTTAGTTATTGGAATTTCTTGTCCGAAGGACAAGTATCTCCATCTTCGGTAGACTTTTTAGCTCCGATCATTTTTGGCGCCGAATTTCCATCCCGACTAAGTCGGGATTATTCAGGTGAGCTGTTACGCACTCTTTAAAGGATGGCTGCTTCTGAGCCAACCTCCCAGCTGTGTTGGAAACGCAACGACCTTTTCACTTAAAAGTCATTTAGGAACCTTAGATGAGAGTCTGGGATGTTTCCCTCTCGCCGAAACCAGCTTATCCCGGCTCGACTGACTCCTGTTAAATGTATTTCGCGTATTTGGAGTTTAGTTGATCTTGATCGCCAAAGGCTTTCAAAACCATCTAGTCGCTCTACCCCGCGAAATTTTAACCTGCTTACGCAGGTAAGAACAAGGCTATACCTAAATATATCTCGAGGAGAACCAGCTATCTCTGAGTTCGATAGGCATATTACCCCTAACCACAGATCCTCGCATGCCATTTCACCGACAACGCGTTCGGACCTCCTCCCGATTTTCATCGGGATTCATCCTGCCCATGGTTAGCTCACTCAGTTTCGGGTCTTCCGTTTTGTACATAAACGCCCTATTAGGACTCGCTTTCGCTTTGCCTCCTCCCAATAATTGGGATTAAGCAAGCACAAATAACGGAAACTCGCTGACTCATTCTTCAATAGGCACGACATTACTCGACCTTCGGGCGAGAAGCTCCAAATGACAAATTCCAAGTATTCCAAACAAATCTAAAATTAAAAATTAATTATTGTTTGTTTCTTGGCGCTTGGTTTATTGGAATTTCTTGTCCGAAGGACAAGCTCTGTCTGTTTGTTAGCTAATGGTTTCAGTTTCTATTTCACTCCCCTTGACGGGGTGCTTTTCACCTTTCCCTCACGGTACTAGTTCACTATCGGTTAGTTTAAGTATTTAGCCTTGGGTCGTGACCGACCCGGCTTCCCACAAGGTTTGCCGTGCCTCGTAGTACTTGGGAAATCCACCGAGGTTTCTTTCGATTTTAAATACAAGGCTATCACTTTCTATGGCAGGCCTTTCCAGGCCTTTCTTTTATCAAAAAAAACTCCCTACTGTGGTCCCACAACTCCCTGTACCAGACGGTACAGGGTTTAGGCTGTTGCGTTTTCGCTCGCCGCTACTTGCGCAATCACTACCTGCTTATGCAGATAAATTGTTTTCTTTTCCTCCGGATACTGAGATGTTTCAGTTTTCCAGGTGCCCCACCAAAATAGGAAATCTGAAGGTAGAAGCAAGATGCGATATCGATCCACTTCTAACCTCAAAATTCCTATTTTGGTTTTCTTGATTTACATCAAGAAGGGTTGCCCCATTCGGAAACCAACGATTGATAACGCCTACATACGGACTCATCGTTGTTTTCGGGCGTTAGTACCCGTCCTTCTTCGGCTTAAACTGCCAAGGCATTCACCATTAGCATTAATTTCTCCCATCACTTTTGTTATCAATAAAAAAATGATGACCTACTTATTTTTTCAACAACCGGATTGTTAATGTGCAGTGGAAGGCACAATCCTGCGTCTTCCTACCAGGCGGTTACTGCCTGGTGGACTCGACCGGACTTGAACCGGTGACCTTCGCATTGCAAATGCGATGTTCTGGCCAGCTGAACTACGAGCCCAAGGATTAGTTGAAACTCGTTAAAACTGGTGAAACTAGTTGTAATTAGTCATCAAAACTAATTTCAACTAACTTTGACTATTTTTAACT
>DYKD01000061.1 GCA_020722765.1 Brevinema andersonii
ACGGCAGTGTTGCAACTACGGGTACGGCTCTGACCAAAGTTTTGCCGCCTGTATCGCGTTTTTCTCCCGGAGGAGAACGTTCCAAAAAACGCGAAAGTGTTTTGGACAAACTGACACGCTTCTTTGAACGGTTTTTTGATATTTCCGGCGGGAAGATTTAAGGATGGCTGGAAGCGGCTCGATGAATGGATAGAAAATAAAGAGGTGGGACAGTGAATAAAATAGACAACAAGAATTTAAACGTATCCGGGGTATTCAAGAACTTCTACTTGGTCCCTGACTATCAGCGCGAATATGTCTGGGAAGAAAAGCACGTTACTCAATTGCTCGAAGATATTTGCGAAGAGTTCAGCAATGACAGAAAATCAGAATACTTCATCGGAAGCATTGTGGTCTGTGAAAATGATGATAAGCGATATGAGGTGATTGACGGTCAACAACGGTTGACCACCCTCTTTGTAGCGCTTAGTGCGTTAAAGAATCATTTGAAAACTTGCAATGAGGATATTTCAGATATCCAGGGCATGCTGTTTTCGACTACACGCGATGATTCTGGAAAACAGATATCTGCTTTAGGCTCGAGCTTCAATATGAGAACTGTTCGGAAGTATTGAGCCATATAGTCGATGATAAATCACCGAATGGTTTTGGTAGTAATTCCGAAGAGAATATCGTTGAAGCATATAGCACTGTCCGTCGGTTTATGGAGGCAAACTTTAAATCTCTGGAAGAGATTCGGCCATTCCTTGGATATTTCCTGAATAATGTGAAATTGATCCAGATTGAGACCCCAAAAATATCCGACGCTTTGAAGATATTTGAGACCATCAACGAGCGCGGCGTAGGATTAAACCCGATGGATCTGCTCAAGAACCTGATATTTCGGCATGTAGACAAAAAAGATTTTAATAAGCTAAAAGATAAGTGGAAAATAATTACTTCCCTGCTTGAAACACACGAAGAGAAGCCTTTGCGGTTTCTGCGATACTTTATCATGGCTAATTATCAGGTCAAGAATGAAAAAGGCGAAGAAATTATAAGGGAAGATGAGATTTACGTTTGGATTACTTCAAATAAAAATCAGTGCAAATATGAGCAGGAACCATTTGCTTTCGTCGATTTTCTGAAAGCTAACGCCGAAGCTTACGTGAATTATCTGAAAGGCAAAGATAAAAATGGCAGCGACAATATCTACTTGGATAATATCAGAAAACTAAGCGGAAGTTTCCGCCAGCATCTTATGCTCTTGTTGGCTGCAAAAGACTTAAAAAAGGATTTATTTGATCACCTGACTAAACAGATCGAAGTTCTGATTTTCTATTACATTCTGACCAAGGAGCCGACAAAAGAATTTGAGCGCAAATTCTCTAAATGGGCAAAAGAAATAAAGGCGATCGATACACAGGAAAAACTCAATGTTTTTATCGAGCAAAACTTGTCAAGCGATGTTTTAGCAAAGAACGCGGAATTCAAAAATGCATTTTTATTCTTTCATGAGCGTAGCTTGCAGGGATATCGGCTCAGGTATATTTTAGGAAAACTTGCTCAATTTATTGATCAGCAGGTGCTCGGAGTGTATGAGGATCGAAATTTGGACAGCTACCTTACGAAAGGGATTGAGATCGAACACATTTTGCCTCAAACGCCGGAAAAAGAATTGAGAGATGTTTTCGGTGCTGATTACGACGAATATAAGGCCAAGCTTGGTAATTTGACGCTGTTTGAGAAGCCGCAGAATATCGTAGCGGGAAATAACTATTTTGCTGAAAAAAAGCCGCTTTATAAAACATCGAAATTTTACCTCACAAAATCAATCGCTGTCATTGAAACGGTTGGCACTGACTCGGCCGTGAATCGCACAAATAGGTATTTGAAATCGTTTGATTTGTGGAACAGGGATACGATTAAAGAACGACAAGAACTTCTTTTTGGAATAGCTAAGGATATTTGGCGAATACAAACCATGAAATGAAGGATAAACTATGGCAAAACACAGGTCATTTAAGCTTGACAAGTTTCTCAAGGCAGTAGATACGGGATTGCGGGCGGATTATTTCACAAAGCACAGCCTGACTTTCCCTACCGATGTCAATTTCAATGACGATAGTCTCGACAAGTTTTGGGAGACCATTGCCGAAGATAAACGTGTTGAGATCGAAGAAGAGCTTCACTGCATCAATGACATCGCAGACCAAGCCCGGGATTGCTTAGAACAGGTCTGCCAGCAGTTCAGCATTCAAAAGCAGGATGACGAGACTTCCGAGACCACCGCAATGCGGGTATTCCTGAAAGGCGAAGATGCCTTTGCGCTCGCCTTTGACGCATATTTATATTATGTCCTCTTTGAAAATGTGAGCCGCCATAAATTCAATAACGGAACTACGAAGTTTGCCAATGGTCAGCTCAATAAGTTTAAATCTGCCGTTGAGGCGCATTTTAAAGGGTGCGGAAAGAGCGATCATTGTGGTATCCGGCATCGACAGAAAGGCGATGAGCATATTTTATTGATTGCCCGGGGCGATTTCATGAGGACGCATCTGGTCTTTGACGAGAAACAAGGCAAGCCGGACATAAAATCTTTCAGACCGGCAAAGGAAGATATGCTGGTTTATAACACAACCAATAATATCTTATGCATGAGCTTAAGCGGCCGGAGCAATGACAATAAAAAGAAATACCTCGAGATGTTCGGCGGCGCATTCCTTGGGCTGGCGCAAATTGATGACGCTACGCTGAACAATTCCCTTGTGGATATCGACCCGATCAAGAAGCGGACGTTCAACTTTGACGGCAATGAGCATATCGAATCGGTGAAGCTGATTGAGGTTAACGCCAAGGTCGGCAACGGTGCGATGCGGTTGATCCTAAAATCAAACAATCTTGCCACCACTCAAGGATACGGGATAGGGGCTGACGGCAATGCAGAGTTTGTATCCGCCAAGCTCAAATTTTTCATCAAACGGGACGGCAAAAAAAGCAAAGGCTATGTGGTGGATATTCGGCCGCCCGAGAACAGCAAAATACCGCAGAAGAAAGAAAAGCAGATTATCGAGGCGTATCTGCGCGAACAAGGAGTTCTGCTTGAGTGATAAACTGATGTCATATCTGCTCAAGCATGCGGAAGGCCTGCCTGAGGCAAAGTTCTATGAAAGCGAGCTTGCCCGTATTTCATCGACAGGTTTTGCGTCTCTTAAAAAGCAGAAACACCTGCTCTTTGACCAGTATGATTTCGAGAGCGAACACTATCACGATAAGCGCGGCAATGAGTATTTTGTCCGGAAATATAACGGCAAATGGGTTGCCACTTCGATTGAGGATTCCGGGATTTCACCGCTCTATTTGAAAGAGCAGGATCTTGACCGGTATGCGTTCAGCATTCAGCCGACGCTGGATCAAATCAGGTCAAAGAATAGTCTGGCAAAGAATGTCGATACCGTTACATCGCGGGTCTGGTATATAGGCGAGAAAGCAGTCATTCAGAATAACATCGGTATTTTTGTGGTGCTCTTGTCGGATGATCAGGCAGCAGAAGCAGAACTGCTGGGTCTCAAAGCCAAGACCGGCAAAATGGACGGGGCTTTAGTTATCTGTCCTTTTTATCAGATCAAATCGCAGGATTTATTGAGCAAGCTGGCCGGGCAGAATGTATTTTGCCTGACTTTCAAAGAAGCATTCAAAAAAGACGGCACGATTGATTTTGGCAAGGTTCGGTTCAATCAGGCGGCAGGCCAGCAGGGGCAGAAACTAACCGACAAACAGACCGCAGACTATACAAAATATGCGTATCAATGCCGCGACGTAATGCACATCCCAGGTACAGCTCCAAGAAAGCGGAGTAACCATATAGATATAAACGGGCAACAAGATATCAAAATGCCGGATAAGGCGTTTGCCCTGCTTATGGAATTGGTAGTTGAGCTTAAAAAAGGCAAAGGCGGCTGGCGGAGCTATGCGACAGGTGCTGGTGAATATCAGAAATTTGGCCGGGTAAGGCAGCCGCTTCAGGGCAGTTTGCTGGGCAAGGATGCCAAGAAGTTCATTGAAAACAACGCCTCGAAGCAGTACCGGGTTTCAACGCACCCGGATTTTGTGACATATGACAGGGCTAATCTTCTGAATCACCCGGATGCCACGATTAAAGCTTTAGCAAAAAAGTTGCCTAAAAGAGCAAGGTCTCGCAAATGAAAAGACGAATAAAAGAGCAAAGTATTATTTTTTACAGTGTAGCGAAATGGGTATTCCTATCGGTTATTGTGGGGTGCATGGTAGGGGCGTCCACCGCTATATTTCTCAAGGCGTTAAACTGGTCGTCGGATACGGCCAGTCTGCATAAGTATTATTTTTTTCTTTTACCTCTCGCTTTATTCCTGAGCGCACTCATTATTAAATTTCTCGCTCCGGACGCCGAAGGCCACGGCACGGAAAAGGTTATCGAAGCGATTCATAAGGATAACGGAATTATTAAAGCCGCTGTTGTGCCGGTAAAACTCGTTGCGACCGTTATTACAATCGCATTAGGCGGCTCTGCCGGTAAAGAGGGGCCTTGCGCTCAGATCGGAGCCGGAATTGCGTCAACATTTGCAAGGTTGTTTCGTTTTGACGCTCATGATCGCAAGAAATTGGTCATCTGTGGTATTAGCGCAGGCTTCGCCTCTGTCTTCGGGACGCCTATTGCTGGGGCTCTTTTCGGGGTAGAGGTTCTTTTTGTGGGCACCATTCTCTACGATGTTATGTTGCCGTCTTTTATAGCCGGTGTAATTAGCTATAACATTTCATCAGCGTTAGGCATACGTTATTTTCATCATGCGCTTACGATGCTGCTTGATTTTTCAGCCGTGTTTTTTTATCAAATTCTTCTTGCCGGAGTGTTTTTTGGTTTGTGCTCATTCTTTTTGATTGAAATGCTTAATATCAGTAAGAAGTTTTCTGAGAAGATTAAAATTTGGAAACCGTTAAAAGGTTTAATAGGCGGGACAGTTCTGATCGTGATTGCGTTGTTGTTTTCTACGGATTATTTAGGTCTCGGGCTTAATTCAATAGAATCTTCTTTAAATGGGCAATCCCTTCCGTGGCATGCGTTTATACTTAAATCGTTTACGACCAGTATGACATTGAATTTCGGCGGTAGCGGCGGGATCGTAACGCCTATTTTCTTTGTTGGTTCAAGCGCCGGGAATATATTTGCTCAAGTGTTGCATATTGATATTATACTTTTTTCTGCTTTAGGTTTTGTCGGGCTTCTTGCGGGAGCGGCCAATACGCCGATTGCCGCCAGTATTATGGCCATTGAGCTTTTTGGGCCTCAAATAGCGCCTTATGCGGCTTTAGTGTGCGTGATCAGCTTTCTTATGACCGGTCATAGAAGCGTTTACCCCTCGCAGATATTGGCATTTAAGAAATCGAAAATGATCGATATTGAGCTTGGCAAGGAAATCGAGATAACTAAACCCAAGTTTTAAGCTTGTATTAGCAATGGTAATCGGCTCATGGACAACAAGGCAATTTATTAAGCAGATATTCGAGAAAATATTCTATTATATTGTCGATTTGGCACTTGTAATCGCTTCAGTTTTGTTGTTTTTCAAGATGTATGGCGGATTTGGCTTGATTTGAATTTTGGCGGTGTTTTGATAAAATACCCTGGCAAAAAGAGGAGGTAAAGGATATGAAAAACAACCGGATTGTGTATTGTCGTAAGGATGGGCAGTGGGTCAATAAAAAGACGGGATCAGACCGGGCTTCGAGCGTTCATGACAAGCAGAGTCAGGCTGAAAAAGCGGCGCGAGATATGCTCAAGAACACAGGTGGCGGTGAGCTGATTATCAAGGACATTCACGGCAAGATTAGGAGCAAGGACACGATTGCCCCAGCCAAGGATCCCTGTCCTCCGAGGGATAAAGAGCATTAATTTAAACTGTCAAAACTGGATTGTGGTTGATTTTTTGAGTATATTTTGATAAAATACCCTTATGATAGGGCTTTGAGTTGTCGATAGGCTGCCCGAGGGACATCAGGGCGCCCATGCTGCGTTTACGGTAAAGCTTCACAAGGAGGCTTACTTCAGCGGCCTGTAGTGTTCGCCTGCCGTCAACGACAAGCCGCATCATATCCCTGTCGTAAAAGGAAGGACATGAAAATCTATCTTGTTTCATTACAGTTCCTTGGCACTATCTCTGGTGGTGAGGGTGTTCATGTAACAGAACTAGCCCGTGAGCTTGTCCGCAAAAATATAGATACAACCGTCTTAACTATCGGAATCCGTAATCAGAAACATTTTGAAGAGGTTACGCTTCATGATCCCTATGATAAATCCTTAAAGTCAAATAAAATTCCTGTACATAGGTTTTTCTGTTCAGACTCTGCTTTCATAAACAATGGCAATGATGGCACTTCAATCCAAATAAAAAACCGTGTTATGGAATTCCTGCTCCAAGTCCTTGGTTTCTTAAGAGGTCAAGCAAACCAGGAAAATTCCATCGTTCATCTTCATGGTCATTATCTCATCCCTTCCCTATCAAAAGAACTGAAACATTCAACAAGATTTAAAGTCATATCATCCATTCATAGGGCTGAATCGATTTATGAGGAAAAAGGGATTCTCAATGAAAACCCGCAATTGCTCCAATTAATGGAAGAAAAAGAACTTAATGCTATCAATTACAGTGATTACGTCATTGTCAGAAGTAATTATATAAAAGACCTGCTTTTAGAACTTTACCAAAATCGTATTACAAACAATAAGATTGAAGTCCTCCCTAGTGCTGTTTCCATGCCTTTCATCAACGAACCCATACCTTCCAAAGAAGAGATCATCCGTATCAAGGAACGGATAGGAATCAAAGGGGATCTGATTCTTTCATTGAATGTCATAGAACCTCTCAAAGCTTTTGAATACATCATCCAGTCCATCCCATTGCTTTTCAAAAAACTTAAAATGAACAAGCTGACAGATCCTGTAACGATCATCATAGCTGGACATCTCTCAGACAACCATATATGGTATTACAATAAACTTCTCAAAGGGATCTCACGGATTGTCAATCTGCGTCAAAGGAAGTCCATCCGCATCATGACGAATATCGATACAGCTACACGTAAGGATCTGTATCATGTAGCGACTGTTTTCCTCCATACTGCGATTGCTGAACCGTTCGGGATTACCATCGCTGAAGCCCTAGTAAAAAATAACATCGTTGTAGCAACTGACGCAGAAGGGCCACGCCTCATTCTTGATTATGATGGTTCAATCCAACAACCATTAAGTCTTGCAAAATATGGAATCATTTTCCCTATGCATGACATGTCTACGCGTTGTGAAAACATTACAGAATCCTTGATATACGCCTTAAAAAACAAGGAAAGCCTCAAGTCCATGTCAAAATCCGCACATGACCATGTCATCCATAATTTCTCATGGGACAGTCTTATTAATAAGAAAATTCAGCTTTATAAAAAACTGTTAGAAAAGAAATAGATTAAAAAAAGAAAAGGAGATGCCTATGGCAGAAACAAAAATTCTATTGAATGAAAAGAATCTTCCAAAAACCTGGTACAATGTCCTTCCAGAACTCATGGACTTGAAAGTTCCCTTTTCACCCCCACTTCATCCTGGTACTCTAAAACCTGTTGTGCCACAGGATTTGACACCACTTTTCCCCATGGCTCTCATTGAACAAGAAGTTTCCATGGCAAAGGAAATTCCCATTCCAGAAGAGATTCTGGACAGTCTGAAAATTTGGAGACCCACACCCTTACGCAGGGCGGTTCATCTGGAAAAAGCATTAAAAACTCCTGCTCATATTTATTACAAAGACGAAAGTGTTAGCCCTCCTGGGAGCCATAAGACAAATACTGCAGTTGCACAAGTTTATTACAACATGAAAGAAGGAATTAAAAGAATAGCGACTGAAACAGGTGCAGGACAATGGGGAAGCGCCCTTTCTTTTGCCTGCCAGGTTTATGGTATTGAAGCTGTTGTCTATATGGTCAAAGTGAGCTATCAGCAGAAACCGTTCAGACGGTCGCTCATGAATGTTTGGGGAGCAAAATGCATACCCAGCCCATCTGAATTCACAGAATCTGGTAGGGATGCTCTCAGATTGGATCCAGAATCTCCTGGAAGCCTTGGACTTGCCATTTCGGAAGCTGTTGAAGATGCCGCAAGCCGTGATGATACGCACTATGCTCTTGGTTCTGTTTTGAACCATGTCCTTTTGCATCAGACAGTCATTGGCAAAGAGGTCAAAGAACAGTTAAAGATTGCAGGTGAAAAAGCGGATATCCTGATTGGCTGTGTTGGGGGTGGTTCGAATTTTGGTGGATTGATCCTTCCTTTTGTCCCTGAAAAAAAAGCTGGAGAGAAGATCAAATTCCTCGCTGTTGAACCTTCAGCATGCCCCTCATTGACACGTGGTCTTTATGCGTATGACTACGGCGATGTGGCAAAACTGACCCCCATCATGAAAATGTTCACAATAGGCCATAATTTCATTCCTCCAAAAATCCATGCTGGTGGATTACGCTATCATGGAGACTCCCCTATTGTTTCCCAGCTTTGCCAGGAAGGTATCGTTGAAGCTATTGCGTACCAGCAACGGGAAGTCTTTGAAGCGGCAGTACTTTTCGCACGAACAGAAGGATTCTTACCAGCACCAGAAACAGCACATGCTGTAAAAGCAGCTGTAGATGAGGCAAAAAAGTGTACAGAATCCGGCGAGAAAAAAACAATCGTGTTCAACTACTCCGGTCATGGTCATTTCGACCTCATGTCTTATGACAAATACTTTGACAATGAGATGGAAGACTACTCCCTACCTCAAAAAGAGATCGAGGCGGCTGAAAAGTCGATCCCAAAAGTCTGACCTTCCAGGGGGATATGCAAAGGCATAGCCCCCTTTTTTTAAAATCCATTGCTTACAGGTTTTCCATATTTTTGACTATTCTTGTATATGAATATTATATTACAATTAATGAAAAAATGGTTTGTATTGACTTTCATATTCTTTCATTTGCTTTTGTCTTTCACTTCTGCTGAAATCAAGACACCAGACTCATTGCATATCATAAAGCTGAAAGGCGCTATCACACCAGTGATGGAATCCTATCTTATAAAAAGAATCACTGAAGCGGAACAGTCACAATCCCCTTTGCTGATCACTATAGATACGCCAGGGGGAGCGCTCGAATCCACACGTAATATCATAACTAAAATGATTAACAGCCCTATCCCTATCATTGGGTTTGTCTATCCGGATGGAAGCCGGGCAGCTTCTGCTGGAGCATTCATCATGCTCGCCTGCGATAGGAATGCCATGGTTCCTGTCGCCAATGTGGGAGCCGCCCACCCTGTCGCATTAGGACAACAGATGGATAAGACCATGCAGGAGAAAGTGGTCAATGATACAGTCGCATATATTGAAAACCTGGCCATACGTACCAAGAGACCTGTTGAACAATCAAAAAAGATGGTTACGGACAGCATCTCACTTACAACTGATGAGGCTTTGAAAAGCGGTTTTATAGATTATAAGGCTGAAGATATTACAAGACTCCTGGGAAAAATAGAAAAGACAGTCATAACAAAATCAGACAGACAATGGAAAATCCGGAAAGAGATCAGACGGATTGAGAAGGAAATGACTTTTTTTGAAAAAATCCTCATGCGTTTGGCTGATCCAAACATCGCCTATATTCTTCTCATTCTTGGAATCTACGGGTTGATCGCTGAATTTCAGTCTCCCGGACTTGGAATTGGTGGTGTATTTGGGGTCATTTCATTATTGCTTGCTTTCCTTTCAATGAGTGTTCTTTCTGTGAGTGTTACAGGACTCATCCTCATACTTGTTGCCCTGATTCTCTTCATCCTCGAACTGAAACTTCAGACCCAGGGAATAGCAGCTATTGGTGCTATCATAGCTTTTTTTCTTGGTTCGATCATGTTGATGCGGAATTTCGCTTTTGGAGGTGCTCATTTGTCCTTATCACTCATTATCATCGCAACACTTGTGACAAGTCTTTTTTTCTATGTCATCATCTTTTTTGCAGTCAAAGCGCATAAACAGAAAATCACAACTGGAAAATCCGGGATGGTTGGACAATTTGCCGAAGTGACGGTTGATTGTAATCCGAAAGGGCTTGTAAAGTTTTCTGGCGAGATCTGGAAAGCCGTTTCTATCACAGGAGAACAGATTCCTAAAGGTGCAGAAGTCGAAATCGTTGAAATTGATCATCTTACATTAAAAGTTAAACCAAAACAGGAGGCTTAAATGGGCAGCATTTCTTTGATCAGTATTTTGGTGGTAGTGTTACTCATCATCATCATCAGGTCTTTCAGGATTGCAAAAGAATATGAACGTGGTGTCATCTTCCGTCTGGGGCGTTTGATCGGGGAAAAAGGTCCTGGACTTTTTATCCTGATCCCATTCATTGACCAGATGGTAAAAGTCGATTTGCGTACTGTCACGATGGATGTCCCCCCTCAGGATGTCATCACACGTGACAATATCACTGTCAAAGTCAACGCTGTTGTCTATTTCAGGATTATCGATTCCAGAAAAAGCGTAGTGGAAATAGAGGATTACTATAATGCCACTTCACAGATCGCTCAGACAACATTACGAAATGTATTAGGCCAGTCTGAGTTAGATGAGCTCCTCTCACAGAGGGAAATGATCAGCCAGAAACTGCAACAGATAATTGATGAACAGACTGATCCATGGGGTATCAAAGTAACGACTGTTGAAGTCAAGGATGTGGAAATCCCTCAAGCCATGCAGAGAGCCATGGCAAAACAGGCTGAAGCTGAACGAGAACGGAGAGCCAAGATCATCCATGCTGAGGGTGAAGTCCAAGCGTCTCATAAACTTGCTGAAGCTGCCAAGATATTAGGATCTGAAAAAGCCTCCCTGCAGCTCAGGTATCTTCAGACTTTGACAGAAATCGCATCTGAAAAGAACTCAACGACTATTTTTCCTGTTCCTTTGGATCTTTTTGAAGGGCTCATCAACAAATTAAAATAGCTGTTGTGAAAATTCTGGGTGAGGGATATAATCTGAAAACTTACAATAGGAAATAAAGGAATAAATCATTTTCAATGAATTCAAAAACATCGATTCTTTCCCAGAAATATCCGTTCAAATCAACTCCTTTTTTTCTAAATAAAGCTTTACGATCAAAACCAGGTCTTCTGAAACAGATATTTCCTACAACAGAAGAGCTGTCTTCCAAAGGGATGCGAGATCCTCTCAATGAAGAATCATATTCACCAATTCCGGGACTAGTCCATAGATATCCAAACAGGGTACTCCTTCTTACAACCAATGACTGTTTCGGTTATTGCAGGTTTTGTACTAGAAAACGGAATTGGGGCAAAGATTCTCCTTTCTGGGGAAATTTTCCCCACATCATCACTTATCTAAAAAACCATCCGAATATCAATGAAGTCATCATTTCAGGTGGTGACCCCCTTACTATTCCCATTGAAAAAATTTCAAGATTCATTGATTCATTCCATAAGATAAGACACATCAGGATTCTCAGGATTTCCACACGGGTATTGACATTTTCCCCACAAACCATAACCTTGAAATATTGTAAAACCCTCTCACAATTTACACCACTTTATTTCATGACCCATTTTAACCATCCGGATGAGATCAACGAGTTAACAGAAAAATCCATCAAAATGCTTAGAAAACATGGAATCCTACTTATGAACCAATCAGTACTTTTGAAAGGAATCAATGATTCGCAAAAGACACTGGAGGAACTGAGTCAGAAGCTCATAAATAACGGGGTCGTCCCGTATGCCCTTCACCAGTTGGATTATACTGAATCAACCCAACACTTCAAGGTCTCTCCAGCTGTTGGTAGAAAACTCATCAAGGGTATGAGAAAAAAATTTTCTGGGATTGGAATCCCCCACTATGTGCTTGACGGTAAAAATGGGACAGGGAAATCCTTTCTTATTATATAGTAAAACCTCAGAATCTGAACCACCTCAGTGCTAAGAAGCATAGGGATGGCGGGGATAGAATTGGCCTTTGATATTTCCCATTCCTCTTCTTCCAGCGGGTCATGGCATTAAATACTTTATTTCATCCTGCCGATAACATAATATGCATTCATATTACATATTACGTCTTTTTTTGATTTTTACAGTTATGTTTACTTGTTTCTTCAGTCTCTTTTCACCGTTATTTTCCAATAACACTAACATTCAAATCGCTCTTCTTTCCATACCTATGCATGTAAGGAACAGCCCCCAGGTTCCAAACTATTTGAATAGGAAAAAGGTTAAAAACATCTATGAAGAAAAAAACGAGATCGATATCCTTATTGAAAGCATCGTATCCACACAATTCGTAAAAAAAAATAATAATCTCTCAACTGATACGATCATAGATATCGGAACACATCTGCAACCTGTTGCCAAGAAAAAACAGACTTCTCCTGTAATGTCCGTTAATACCTATTTTACAGATCTCATCATGAAAAAAGAGAGAAAAAAATATCCTGACGAAAAATTCCTATGGCCTACAAAAGGTGTACACATATCTTCAGCCTATGGATTCAGAAGGGATCCTTTCAATCCCAAGAGAAAAGAATTCCATAAAGGCATAGATATTTCCGGGGAAACCGGGGACGACATTTTCGCTTCTAAAAGCGGTATTGTTTCTTATTCAGGATTGCAGAAAGACTATGGTTATGTAGTCATTATCAGACATAAGGACAATATTTACACCCTCTATGCACATAACAGCATTCTTAAAGTACGTAAAGGTGATAGCGTAATTCAAGGACAGGTTATTGCAAAAATGGGCAGGACAGGAAGAGCGACAGGTTCTCATCTTCATTTTGAAATAAGAAAAAATACTGATAGAATGGATCCGATGGCTTTCTTCAGATCTCAACTTGCAACAAGGAAATAGGATGTCTCAAGAAAAATCATCATCCTTGCTTGATATCATCAGCATAATAGAACACGAGAAAGAATTCCCAGTTTTACTCAGACGGTTCGCAACATACGTATCACAAAAAGTGTTGAATGATCCGGGGATGTCCCTTTCCGTATTTAATATCAGTAAATCACATGACAGGATCACACTAAGATACCGCTATTCAGAAAATCGTATCTTTGGTCATCCAGATCCTGATTCTGATGAGTCATCTGTCATAGCATTAGCAGATCAAGAGATTCATAATATCAGATTTCCTGATCCGACATCATGTTCCTGGCTTATTCCATCAACAATCAAAGGGAAACTCTCCGGATTTTTTCTTCTCCGTTCCCCCTCTCACAAAATAGTAAAAAACAGGATGGAAGACCTTGAAATCCTTTTTTATATCCTTAAAAACGAGTATTATATTTTCAATATCCTCTATCTAGTCAGACAGGATGAACTTACAGGATTGCTTAACAAGCGATGTCTATTAGACAGGCTTTCCAAAGGATATGAACAGTGTATTAAAGATAAATCACCAATAGGAATGGCTATCATTGATATTGATAAATTCAAACATTATAATGATACATACGGACACAACACCGGGGATTATATACTGAAATCAATCAGTAAACTGCTTATGAATCTTGGAAAGACGCTTGGCTATACGTCATATAGATATGGTGGTGAAGAGCTTGTCCTGATTTTTGAAGGTAAGACCTCTGATATTATTCATACAGAAATGGAAAAAGTAAGGATTGCCGTTATGGAAAGCAACCATTCAACAGAGGAGTGGTTCCTCAAACTGACCGTTTCCTGCGGTATAGCTGATAATTCCACTAACTCATCCTTTATGGAAATGTTTGAACAGGCAGACAAAGCGCTCTATTATTCCAAAAAAAACGGTAGAAACAGGGTTACAACCTTTTCAAAAAACCTGCTGTCATGAAACCATCAGAAAAATGAGAACCTGGTTTCCATACTTACAGATGTGAGCGGTTCCCATTTATTGTCTTTCCATAGGAATGTCCTTTTCCAGATGAATGCGATGTCTATCTTCGGATCTGCCTGATAGACACCTTCAAAAGTCAATGTCGTCCTATAATCAAGAAAATTATAATAGAGATCCTTAAAACTGACAACATTAAGCTTGTCAAAAGCAAAAGACCCGTATACCTTGGGAATAAGACCTTTTTCAATATCCAGATCCAACCTTAACCTGTTGTCATTTTCCTTGTCGAGATTCGCCTGGAACTGAATCATAAAAGCGCCTAATTTGCCGAATGCTGTCCCCATTTCAAAAAGCAATCCGTTATAGGACTGATAAAAAGCTGAATCATAGAAACCAGGAGCAAGTGTGGTATATTTTGTCTGCCTGTTATTGATGTAACCATTATCAAAATATTCCGGGAAAAAACCGTTCTGAAGGTATCTATATTCAAACTTGTAAGGTATAATCAGGAATTTCCCTTTGAATCCTGCAACAGTAGCTCCCCCTTTATAAGGAAGATTTGTAGTTCCCTTTACAAGATTTGCCGAACCATAGTTCCCATAAAGTGAAAGGCTAAAAACTGATGAGTCGCTTATAGCAAGCCCAGCATCAACACTCCAAAGATGGATTTCCGGATTCTTATCCTGTAAAAATGGTTTTGAATCCACAATGTATGTAAAACCTGAATTCACTTTCTGTAAAAGTTTTGAGGAGGACCAGAAAAGAGGATTGATATACGCACGACCACCATATACTTGGAACAGAAAAACATCATCACACATGGTTTCAAAACCACCAAATTTCGTATTCACATCAAACTGTATGCCAATCCTTTTTTTGACAGGAAATTCCAACATGTTAGAAAATAGATTCATCAGGAAACCATAGCCTAGTGTCATATCCGGGATATTCCCTATCTTGATGTAAAGTGGTGCGCCTTTCTTGTCATAGCCTATAAACAATATCTTATTAAAAAAATCATTAAAACCGTCTTGAACACCTCTAAAATCCCAGTCATACGGATTCCCCCATTCAGTCGCTGGAAAGGGCATTTTTGTCAGATCCAGATAAGCAGGCAGATACAATCCAATACCAAATTTACCAATGCCGAATTCAGGCATAAGTATCACCTGATAATAGGATTTGCTATTGATATTTGCAGGTCCTATGTTAGCATCCATTTTAAAAGATGGTTTGATTGGTTCTTTAGGCGGTTTTGGTTTTTCTGGTCTAGGCTGTAAAGAGGGCTTTTCAACAGGTACAGTATTTGTTGGAGCACTGGGGACACCGTTTGAAACAACTGCAGGTTCTGGAAGAACAACAGGCTCAACAGCTTTTGGCAAAACTAATGGTTCTTCTTTTAATGGTTCTGGTTCAACTGTTTTTTCAGGTTCCTGCTTCTGGGGTTGAAGTGTTTCTGTTGGTGGAACTTCCATACCCCATTCCTGATAGACCTGGAAGGGAATTTTTTTTAAAGCTGAAACCTTTCCAGAACTTGATACAGTCAACATTTTTGCAGGAGTAGCCTGGACAGGTTCGAACTTACCATCAGGCGAGGACGCTTCTACAACTCCAGAAAAGACATATAATGATGTAACTTTGCTATCCGCAACTGACAAGAACGATGTGCCACGTACGCCAAGTACAGCGCTAGGAGTCATCAGATTAAACAGTTTGGGACCTTCTGTATTATCTATCAGACTTAGCACTTTTCCAGCGATTAGCTGCACAACTGTCGGAGTTGTTGGTGAACCGAGATCCTTAACTTTAAGAACAGATTTCTGGCTTATTCTGAACCTGTCAGAACCACGTATCAGCTCTACTCTTGAATTTTCTCCAGTTCTGATTCGAGTATCAGGGGGAATCATCATCTCATATTCAACAGTCTTCCAACCGTCTTCAGTTTGGGTTTCAACAAAATATTCCGCATCTCCAATGACAAGAGTCACTTTGAAAGGAGCGTTCTGACTGAAAACCAGTGCAGGTAAAAAAATGAGTATGGCTAAAAGCCTAAGTCCTGACATACTACTCCTATCTTAAAGACCTAGAAATGAATCTTGGTCTGGATGGAGGAGTTATTGACAGTCCTCACTCCGGTAGGTGCTGTCAAATCGACAACGAACGATTTCTGATAAACAAACAACAGATCAACATTCGGTGACAAAGAATAGTCTACTGAAGTGGTCATCTTCGCATTCAAGGCCATAATCCTAAAAGCGTCTTGAACATCTGGAATATTCATCTTGTCATAATACATACTGAATTTGATCTTATCCATGATTTTCTTAAGCATCACGACTTCAAAATGCATGTCAGGATTTTCATCCCTGTTAGCACCCATATCAAAACCTACACTCACTAAACCTAAAATACTCTTGGCCATTTTGATTGACCAACCTTCAGCACTTTGTGTGCGCGATTCAAGATTTACCAGTTTGAAATTTCTTTCTATATCATAAAAGGCATTGAAATAAGCACCATCAAAATGAGGTTTGTAAATATGATATTCTCCAATGAAATTAAATCCAAACAGTGTGAAAAGGAATCCGGGGGTTATGCCGAGACCTTCATCTTTCTGGTTAAAGTGGAAATTTTTCACAACATCTGTATAAAGGATCAGTGTAAAAAACTCACCGGCTTTAACAAGCGGGATATCCAGATCAGCACCTGCCAATACTACTTTTTTTTCAGGCGAAAAAACAGGATCTAAATCAATATCCGCCGCACCAGTAACTCCAAGAGCCAGCTTGTTCAGGAAGAAAATTTTACTTTCAGAGAACGGTCTAAAATAAAGCCTTCCTCCAAAAATCCTGTTATCAATGATATCATCATCAAAAAGTTCCCATCCGAATTTCTTTAAGTCAAGGTCAAATTGCGCACCTATTCTTCTTACGGAAGGAAGGAAAACCTTGTTGGAATACCTGTAAAAAATGCTTCCATGCCCTAAATATACATCATCCAAAAGACCAAGTTTGATGAAAAGAGGTGCTCCTTTCTTGTCCCAACGGATGTAATTGATTTTTGATACTATATCCTGCCACTCATCCCAGTCTGGCTTGTATAATCCGCTAAAAGAATCATTGATCCTAAGTGTTACGTCCAGTCCTATGCCAAACTTACCCAAAGCAAGGTCAGGCTGCATGGCTATACTGATATAAGGGACACCATCAATGATCTCTTGTCCTATGCCAAGGTTAAAATTGAATGGATTGGGAACACTTGCCTTATCCTTGGAGTCTTCAGAATCCTTTGAAGTATCATCAGCAGGCTGGTCTCCTTCTCCTGCTTCTGGTATTGGTGCAGATACAGGTTCTTCCTTCACTGGATCATCAGTTTTCTGTGCAAAAATCTGTGATGAAAAGCCCGAACCCATCAACAGCATAAGAATCATCACAATTTTAAAATACTTACTCATATAAAACCTCCTCATATGACTTATTCATCTATAATATACGTCAATAAATAAAAAATTTCAATAAATT
>DYKD01000183.1:0-1235 GCA_020722765.1 Brevinema andersonii
ACAAAAACTTTTCTCTTCAGCAAAGATATTTAACTCTATGGTTGATATTCTACTAGATTCCCTGCGCAAGAGTAACTGTGAATCTCACATTTATCTTTTTATACTTGACCATTGTCATCTGTTACTTGAGAGCATGCACGATAATTCCAATTTGCTTGATTGCATACGAATTCCTTGACCTTTACGGATTTCTTTACAACCTGTCTCTTGCTGCGAATGTAAGCCCTTATGTAAAAGGTTTGACTCAGGATGCGATGGATGCCTTCAAATCTATGATAATTGACAACCATGCCGCTGCCGGCTACGACGCATACGGACTCTCTGTATACTTTCCCGGTTATGGCAGTAGCATAGACAGTGATTACAACAGCAGCGTTATTCTCTTTGCTGGAGAGACACTCTGGAAAGATTTTATTACCGCCTTTGTTTCCTCGGATTTTTTCTCAGGATATACACAGGTCTACCCAGAGGATTTCTCATCCGGACTCCCTGCGGGCTGGACCGTTGTTGACGGATATAGTGACGGAAAAACATGGGAGATAAAAAACAGTCAGCCCAGACCGGATATCTCAAGTCCTTATCTGTCATCCCCCTATATGATTGCCGACAGTGATGCCGCAGGGAAATACGTGGTTATGGACGAAGAGATGATAAGTCCCTCCTTTGATTTTACCAGATATGGAAGAATCTACTTGAGTTTTAACCACTTCTTCAGGTGGTACCAGAAGGGGGGGCAAGGAGGTTGGGGACGGGGATATAAGTGTGGGCAGCGGAGAATGGCAGAATGTAAAAAGGTATACGGGCAGCAGTTCGGAAGGTACTGCGTTTGTTGACATATCAGATGTTGCAGCAGGACATCCGGATGTAAAGGTCAGGTGGCGCTACTACAATGCCAACTATGCCTGGTTCTGGGCCATAGACAACGTTGAATTCTTTGTGCCTGCACCTGCTGGTGTCGGTGATATAAACAGCGATGGAACCATAAACATCTCAGACGTAATATTATCTCTCCGCATAGCGGTAAGGTTGGACGTGACCGTAGGCGGAAAGTTATATTCTCCTCCATATCCTGAAGAACTGTTGGAACTTGCTGATATGAACGGGGATACACTGGTGGACATAAGTGATATCATACTTATTCTCAGGGAGTCACTGGATTTGTGACTTCAATAATTTCTGATTGGGGTAGTCGCAGGTCTTTAGCCCCAACTTTTGGTCTTGATCAGAGACTATTA
>DYKD01000183.1:1335-2531 GCA_020722765.1 Brevinema andersonii
TGATCAGAGACTATTACAGTACAGGATGTCATAGAGGTATAATATAACAGTAGATATGAAAAGGTGCATATCTGTCTTTATGTTACTCTTTCTGTCAGCATCAGGTGCGGACGTACAGGATAAGGATACTGTAATAACCGTTGGCTCTGCATCAATACAGAAAACGCAGACCTCAATCAGTATCCCTGTGAACATATCCGCAGGGCAAATTTTCTCAGGATATCAATTCGGCGTAAGGTACAACCCGAAGGTTCTGCACTGTACGGCAGTGAGAAAAGGAAGCCTGATACAGAGTTTCAACATCCTTACCAATATAGATACTCCCGGTACCGTAAGAGCTGGAGGTTTTGACCCTGCGCTGACCGGGGTTTCCGGAAACGGCACGTTCATTGAGATTGAGTTTGAGATAGTGGGCAGTGGGATTTCACCTATATCTCTGTCCGGAGTGAAGTTAAGCAACAAGGACGGCAAGAATATTCCTGTTAAAATTGTTAATGGACGGGTAATGGTTCAAGGTGACGGAGATAGTCAGGAAGACACGACCAGACGAGAAAGCGATGCAGGTACCGCGGCATCTATTGTTGCTGCCTCTACAGGTATACCTGCTGCCGGCAACAGACAAACCATTCTGAGGCAGCCCGCAGAACGTATAGATTCAACAAGAAAGCACCCGGTGGCAGTCAACAGGCCTGTGAGTAGTTCGCCTGTAATACCGCCCCAGACAGGCGCTGTCACTCCCTCTGAAAATCCTGTGCTGCTTGTCCAGTCTGAATACGGGAGGCCTTTACCGTCCAGGGGAATGACCTCATATACGAGGGGAAAGAGGGTAACCGCAGAGGTTGAAAAAGAGGTCTTTATCAGCGAGATGGAAAAGGCGGTATGTACGGGGGCAAAAGGAGAAGGCTCTTTTCTCTCCTGCAGTGAAAACAGGGCAGAATTTATTATCAATAAGGATACAAAGATTGCATGGCAGTGGAAAAAGGTACCGGCTGACAGAGACTTTTCCATTGAGTTTGACAGAAAGGCGATTGAATTTAGTGGTGAAAAGATTGAGGTTCCGTTAAAACCTGTGCACTACGGTGGTCTGACCTCTCCAGTGAAGATTGCAGTTACAAAGGCACCCGTGTTTATCAACGTATACCTCAGCAAAAGGGAGATTGCCTATAAAAAAAGGAGTACCCTTGTCATTGAAAAAA
>DYKD01000184.1 GCA_020722765.1 Brevinema andersonii
CGGCGAGGAACGCCTGTCACGAAGCCGCGGACGATTTCGGCTCGGCGGAGTATCGAATGGATGTCACGTCCACGCTGGCACAGAGGTGTTTGGAATCAATTCAATAACAAGAGACCCAAAATGACTCAGGAACAGAAGCCTCCTCAAACCGAGAAACCCAAAAACCAACCCATGGGATTTTGGATTGCCATCGGCGCGGCGCAGGATCAGAAGAACAAGTGAAAGTCGCCGCGGCGCATGCGAAAATACATCGAAAAAACTACACTGGAGACTGTAAAATGAAAATAAGCGAAATTCTCGACGGAATAAGCAAACAGGATCATGTTTTGCCTGAATTTCAGCGTGAGTACGTCTGGAGCAAAGATCAGGCCAAGAAATTGATAACGTCTCTTACCCGAGGATACCCAGTAGGTGGTCTACTTTTTTGGAAGACCGATAGTCCACCAGAATTGAAAAACATTACTGTACTGCCCGAAAAATTGGGAACAATTGACGTTATTCTTGATGGTCAACAAAGATTAACAACACTTTATATGTTAATCACGGGAAAAATACCACCTTTTTACAAAGAAGAGGATATCCTAAATGATCCGCGTGATTTATATTTCAACATTGAAAATGGGGATTTCCAATATTATCAGTCAAGCATCATGAAGAAAGATCCAACTTGGATGCGTGTCTTCGATTGCTTTTTACGGACCGATATTAATATCTTCAAGATTGCTGAAACTAAAACCGAAGATAAGGAAAAAGCTTTCTCGTTAGCCCAAATTTACAATGACAATCTCACAAAACTTAGATCTGTACTAACTATCGATTTGCCAATTCAAACTGTTCCGTCTCATGCTGTGTTGGATGAGGCCATATCCATTTTCGATCTCGTAAATAGCCAAGGAACTAAACTAACAGATGCAGAGCTGGCTCTTACACATATTACGGGCAAATGGGCACAAGCTCGACGTGTGATGAAGGAAAAAATTGAAGATCTAAATTCGGCGTATTTTTACTATGATCTAAATTTTTTGACTCGTGCGCTTACAGGCGTTGTTACTGGCCGGGCTTTGTTCGAGTCGGTCCACACTCAACCACGGGAAAAGCTAGAGCTTGGCTGGAAAAAAGTTTCAAAAATTCTTGATTACCTTGCATCCATATTGCCACAGCATGCCTTTGTTAATTCCACAGAGGATCTAAGCACCACAAATGTACTCATTCCATTAGTAGTTTACCTTTCGTTGAACAAAGATCGTTTCCCGAATGAAAACTCATTGAAACATGCTATTCACTGGTTGTACGCCGCCCAATCATGGGCGCGTTACTCATCACAGACTGACCAAAAACTCGAGTCCGACCTATCGTTCATCGCAAGAGAAGAAAATCCATGGGAAGCATTGCGGAATCAAATTATTGATCAACGGGGAAGGATTGAAGTAAAAGACAGCGATCTGGAAGGCCGCTGGATTCAACATCCTTTGTATCGTATGACCTATATCATGGTGAAAGCTCAAGGCGCGATTGATTGGTTTAATGGCGCTCCATTGACAAAGTTCAACGGAAAAAAATATTCTATTCATAATCACCACATATTTCCACAGGCACAACTTTATAAAAACGGATATGATGTAGATAACCTCATGCATCGTTCCATCATCAATGAAATTGCTAATCGAGCTTTTCTTACGCCAGATACTAACATTGAGATTTCAGACCGCTTACCTGAAGAATATTTTCCTGAAGTCGAAACAAAATATCCTGGTGCTTTAGCAAAACAATTCATTCCAATGGATCAATCCTTATGGAATCTCAATCGATTTGAGAATTTCCTGCAAGCACGCCGCGAATTGATTGCTCTGAAATTCAATGAATTCATGGCAGCACTCATCAGCAGACCAGAAATCGTACACGAGAGACCTATCACCGAATTAATAAAACTTGGCGAAAGCGCAACACTGGAATTCAAAAGCACACTACAGTGGGATGTGGTTCAAAATAAACAAAATACTCTCCTGCGCAAGCAAGTGCTTAAAACGATTGGTGCATTTCTGAATTCATCAGGAGGCACATTAGTGATTGGAGTGGAAGATAATGGAGACATTTTGGGGTTGGCAAACGATTTCGCCATAACTCAAAACTCTACAGATAAGTTTATGAACATGCTTTCATCACTGATTATAGAAGAAATTGGTGCAGAGTTCGCACCTTTCATAAAGATTCGCATGGAGTCAATTGATGGCAAACAAGTTTGTGTAGTTGATGTATATCAGGCTCCTCAGTCTGCTTACTTAAAAGGGGACAAAGGATCAGAGTTTTATATTCGATTTGGACCCACAAGTCGCCTTTTAGACACTGAAGATGCAGTTAAGTACATCAGTATGAATTGGGCTTAATATTTCTAAAGATGAACTTCTGACTTCAACTACCGTGTTTCTCCTCCCCCTCAACCAAATCCTGCGCGGCGACTGCACCTCCCTCCTCGCCTCCCTCCCCGCCTCCTCGGTGGATTTGGTCTTCGCGGATCCTCCCTACA
>DYKD01000185.1 GCA_020722765.1 Brevinema andersonii
GATTCCTCCCTGCGGTCGGAATGACAGGCTTTGGTTCAGACGACTAAACTCTTACAAATCTTTCAATAAGGCCAAGCGTCCTATTTTTGACAGATGTATTAGGGTGGATGAGTCACTTATGGCCAAGTCCATATCGGATATCCTCTTGAAGATCCTCTTCCTGGTAATGGCGTAGTATTTTTCTTTGGCCTAGGATCTCTTCGAATTCCCAGCGCGTCATTTTCGCCAGCGATCGCGCCTTGCCGAGCGAAAGGATGTTCCGTGCATACAGGCCTACTGCCATCTCTTTAAGAAATTCCTTCTCTCTTTCGTTCGGCGGAAGCTTTGCAGCTTCTAATATCTCTTCGGGAACAGATATGAGCAAATCTTTTTGCATTCTATTCTTTCCTTTATAGCTACTTCAAGTGCCTGCCATTTTCAAGAATTTAAGGTTATCCTGCCTTAACTTCAAGCTAATCCTTATCGCCCAGCAGATGCTTGCAAGGCATTTCTACGAATGGGTATTTCAATCCCCCCTAAAAATGCAAAGACCGCTTGCGGGTCGGATTTGCTTTTATGCTCAAGACCATTAAATCCTACTCCTTTTACCGTTCCTTCCCGCAAAACATTATGCCTTTTCACTACTGGTCACTCAGCCAATTCATTAATTTCCTATTCGCCTCGTTCATTTCCATCTCCATACGCAGCATAATGTTATCGGCTGTTACTGATTTTCCTGCCATGGATGTTTCTACTTCTTACAAGTATTTTCATCCTCCTCCTTGTCTTATTGCTTCAAGATTGTACAACCCCTCCTTTATCCCCTCTATCTTGTAGCTCCCACCGGCTTTTGTCTGTGTCTGGCAAAGGGGATTGGTTGAGCGGTGGTCAAATTCCTCATCCCCAATCCGTCTGGCCACGTTTGACCATCTTTGACAACTCTTGACCACCCTTGACTATTCTTCACATCTCTCCCCCTCCGCCACGGTCGCTCTGTCCTTCCCATTTTACCGAACCGGAAAGGCTTAAACCCTACGAGTCGGTGGGAGATTTGGTACACAAAATTACAAATGCAAAAAGGAAAAATAAAATAGAAAGATAGCGATTCTTCATCGGCAATTCAGCTTATTAGGATCAACGTTCAAAAAACATCGCTACGCCATATAACTTCGATTCCCCATCATCCCATATTGGCAGTTCACTCTATCCTTTGCTTTTTACCATCGTCAACCGCACAAAAGTCAAAAATGATCGTAGAGCATCAACTGGTTCATCACTTATGTTACTTTCTTTCACGTGTTCATAATTGCCGTCGTGAAAATGCTTCGGAAAGGTAGAAACATCTTTCCACTTTCCGTCAGGAATGTTATCATGCCGATAAATGGTACCATCGATAAAAGAACGCTCCCAATGATAGGCAAAACGACGATTTTCAGAGATCGGGGAGTAAAAGATGTCGATGTAGGTAGCATCCACCAGAAACAGCCTAAGCTTCCGATTATGCACTATCTCTGTCGCTGTGACGATGTCGGAAAACTCTACCTCAGCAACCAATTTTAGATAAGTATAATCAAACATCAAACTTTTTGCAGTGCCTTCTTGACCGCTGCAATTTCGGCTTCAATGTGAGATAATTCAAAAAAGTCTTCCCAAGAGTCCTTTTCTGAGAGTTTCTGCTGAGTATAAAAACTCTCCATCTCATCAATGTTGCTTACACCATATCTTCTTGTAAGCGAGAGTTTTTCAGCCACAAGAGTTCTAAGCCTCGTTTCAAGAAACGCCTTTAGGCTGTCTCTTTCCACATCATGTTCAGATAAGCTTAGAATCTCGGCAACTTCTTTGATGAGGACGGTTTCCATAAAGCTCTTTCCTATGTAAGACTACTAAAAGGTCTTGTCACAATAATCTACTTCACTTGCATAGCTTTTGTCCACGTCTTTCAGCGATTTGTGTTATGAATGATCATTCTTGCTCGTTCCATCCCTTCCGCAACAGTCCGCCTGTCTCAATGGCCAGATTCGAAATCCATCGATCGCACAGCAGATGCCTGCTGGGCGTTTTTATAACCGGGGATGTCAATTCCACCCAAAACAGAACCAATGAACGAGTCCGATAAGCTATTGTGCTATGGGAAGACAACTCCCCCTCAATTATCCGTACCTTGTTGCAGAGCAGTATACCGTTTTTCCAAGTACATGATTGTTATTCGGCCATGCCACGCAATAGCTAATCATGCCGCTCACTTCCATCTCTGGGTACAGCACAATATTTTCCACGCTCGCTTTTTCAGTCCCCTTCGCTACCTCTACTTCAGGCAAATATTTCCACCCATAGCCCTGCATAATCGCCACTAAATTGTAAGTCCCTTCCTTTATCCCTTCCAGTTTATAGCTTCCATCGGCTTTGGTCTGCGTTTGGTAGATCGGCTTTCCCAACCGGTAGCCAAATTCCCCACCTGTCCGCCAGTCTCAATGGCGGAATCCCTAATCCGGACAAGCCGGAACCAAAAATGGATAATAGGTCAAACTTAAATTGGCTTTCGC
>DYKD01000186.1 GCA_020722765.1 Brevinema andersonii
TAACCTCCACGATCCGAGAACATTCAATCAGTATGCATATGTGGCGGGGAATCCGATAATGTATGTTGATCCTGCGGGTCTTAACTGGTTTAACATCGAAGGCATATGGGAGTGGCATGAAGGTGAAACCTATGCTGGAATACCAAGCGAGTATACGCATCTTATGGTTGTGACAACGAAAGAAATTCGTGCAGATGGTTCTAAAATTTACGAGGTTTCTGTCTGGAACCAGAATCAAAGAATGACATCCTTGGATAGCACAGCGTATTCCGGCGGAGCACTTGATGAATCTGGTGCCCCATCGCCGCCCATAGATAACGGAAATTATTTAATCCGCGCCGACTTGCATTTTGATCCTCCAAAATTCACCAATCCAAAAAGCGCCCTTCATAATCCTCCTCCAGTTAGCGGTATCCAGATTATGGGTCCAAAGACAAAGGGTTTGGAAGACCCAGCTACACATTTAGCATGGGATGTTGAAGCGGCTTATGGGGCAATGAGGGCCAAATTAAACCCTTATGACCCTGGACAAGAAGATGCTGGATATTATTATCACGGGCAGCGTTCTGATTATTCGTCGCTCACAAGGACACATGGCTGTTTGACATATTTGCAGGACGAGCGAGTGATTAGATATCTATGGGGATTGCAACAAAAGGTTCCGGTGGCAATAAACACGCCAGTGAGGTACCCACAATGAAAGAATGGCACTTAATTGTGTTGATAGCGATATTGATCGTTTGTTGTTTTGCAATTTCCGCAATTTCAAAGGAATTTGGCAAAGTAAGACCAATGGAAGTTGTCGGCTTATGGTGGCATATAAATGGGGATTGGGAATCACCCCCTCCAGAAGCTGGCTTAAAAGAAAGATTTGCCTCCGCTACCGTGCTTTTGTTCTGTCCTGACGGCAAGTTTAAAATGGTGGATTGCGAAGTTATTGAAAAAAGCGGCATAGTAACTATAAGTAGAGGTGACGGGCTGAACTTCTATGCGGGGACTTGGAAAAGAAGCTATACAGAAGTAGCCGTCAAGTACAGACTTGCCGTAGCTACGATTTGGCCAACTGGTCATGGGCATTTACGAGAAAAATGGAAAAAAGAAAAGGCGGATCTAACTATTGAAGGCATAGAGTTCCAAGGCAACAGATATAGCAAATTTTGCTCAATAAATCCGCAGGACTTTGAGCAATATTTCTTCTGCACGGAGAATTGATGGATATTTCGTTAAGATATCCAGTAGAAAGGGCAATGTTTTGAATTCAACAAGAGTAGTATTACCGTTGCTGGAAGGCGTTACTGAAATCCGCTACGGCATCCGCATTAATTTGTGGTTGGAAATAAACCGCGTTATAATAGAAGGCGGAGGAAAATGAACCGATGACAAGGACAAAGCTGTTTGCGATAATCGCAATGCTATTTTCAGCAACTTTTTTTATTCCCTCTTTTCAAGCCCAGACGGGCGTTTACACGCTTGACGGCGGGGCGGCCTCGCAGACGGGCCATACTTATGTGGAGGCAGCTTATGGCAGTATGCGTGCGAGATTAATTCCAATAAGTCCTGGTATAGAGGATAAATATTTCTTACATGGACAACGGGGAGATTATTATCTTTTAAAAAGGTCGCATGGATGTCTTACTACAGTCACTGATGACCGAATTCTGAATTATTTGTTCAATCTTACTCAACGAATCCCTGTGGCAATAAATATGCCGGTAAGGTATCCGCAATGAAAAAGAAAAGGTTGATTCTTTTACTCGTTGTTTTTTGTTTTTTTACGGCTTTCCTCGGTTCAAAAGAAAAAGGCAGAGTGAGGCCAATGGAAGTTGTTGGTTTGTGGTGGCATCTAAATACTGAATGGGTGTCTCCTCCTCCTGAGATTGGTCTTGATGAAAAGGAAGCGTCTGCAACAGTTCTTCTATTCTGTCCTGATGGTGAATTCACTATGTATGACTGCCATGTGGTAGAAAGAAATGGGGTTGTAAGTGTAATGACCGATGCCATGAACATATACGAGGGAAAATGGAAAAGAGATTATACCGAAGTGTCCGTAAAGTATAGGCTTAGGTGTGCAACCATACTACCTGTTGGTGGATTGAAATTGCCTGGTAAGTGGAAAAAAGAGAAAGCTGAAATATACATTAGAGGCATTAAATTTGAAGGAAAGAACTTTACCAAGTTTGATTCAATTCATCCGCAGGATTATGAGCAATATTTCTTCTGCACAGAGAATTGATGGATATTTTGTTAAATTATCAAACCGAAAAGGCAACAGAAAGTCGGGGTCGTGTGTCTTGAATCTTGAATTTGACCAACCGTTGCAGGAGTGCAGGCCGGTGGAGGGGGAGGTCGAAATGAACCTCCCCCACCGCCAGCCTGTTTGGAAAGACGTTGCCGTGAGGATGTGGGCAGATGGTTCAGGCAACATCATCTCAAGAAGCGCTCCAGGGCCTTACGGAGAGGATTTGGGCTACTTCAAGGGTCCGAGAACAAGTATGCTGGGTTTTGCGGGATA
>DYKD01000187.1 GCA_020722765.1 Brevinema andersonii
TTTGGTAAATATTCTGAATAGCACCAAGTCGTGCTTCTTGTTGCTGGAGAATAAACATTTGAGAGTTATATCTATCTTCTATCTCAATCTCCAATCTTAATCTATCTATCTCCATTCGCACCTGGTCTGCTTGTGCCTCAGCTCGTGCCCTCTCTATTCCTTTTAGGGTGTCTCTTTGTGCTAACTCCTTCTCCAAAGCAGCAAGTTCCTTCTCTTTTTGTTTTAATTGGTCTTTCTTTATGTCTGTTAAACCAGACTCAAGCATTCCAAGAGCTCTTAGTCTTTGCATCTTAGCTTCATCAGCTTGGACTGCAGCCTCTGCTATCTGAATCGGAACTTCTGCTTCTTGCTTGGCAAGAGCCAAAGCTGCAGACCTAGCCTCATTTAACCGTTGCTGGAAATATAACATCAGCTTCTGTGCTTCAACATTGCTTTTATCTTTTTCATATATTTCCTTATAATGCCAATATTGTTTCTCCGTTTCAGCCGTTATGCTCTTCATAGGAGCTTGTGCTTGCTGCAGAAGTGCTGTTATTTCTTCTTCCGATCCTCCTGTCGCAAGTCTTTCCTGTGCAGTTTGCATAGCAAGTCTTGCTATCTCTTTATTGAGATAAACCTGACTCTCATATTGTTTAGTCACCTTTTCAGTAAATGCTAATCGCTCAGTAACATTCATCGGTGTCATCCATTCACCGTGTGCGAATTCTGCCCATCCTACTCTTTGCATACCTTGCATCTCTTCTCTAGTTAGTCCCTGTATCCCTCTTTTGCCAAGAAACCGTGCTTCCTCTATCCTTCTAGCTCTCTCTGGCTCCTCTATCCAACGCTGGAATGCTTCTCTTCGTGCTGCTTCGTCTCGAGCCCTGTATGCCTCTCGTTCTCCTATTTCACTACCTATAGCACCACCCGCTGTTAGCGCTCCTGCTGTCGCTATGAGAGGAACGCCTACAGGAGCTCCGAAACCTGTTAATGTCAAACCTAATCCTATTACTGCAAGAGTGCCACCACCTATAAGTGCTCCTTTTGCGATAGCTGGACTAACAGCTTTCTCTTCAGGAACACCTGCCTCTACAAGCTTTCTATACTCCTGAACTCCTCCATACATTCCTGCACCTGCTGCCACTAGATAAGGCAACGATGCAATCAGCCCTGGTCTTACTGCAGCAGGGATTAAAGGAGGAAATTTAACAGTCGGTTCTTTCCCCTCAACAATTTGCTCGACCAATTTTTGTCTATATGGAGCTACTTGTCCCATCCTTGCAAGGAAAAGAGTACCACCGAGTGTTGGTAAACCACGCAATATGTCTGCAAATATTGGATGTGCTCGTGTCATACCAGCACCAAATTCCGTTAACATCCGCTCTACTGTGGATTGCCAATGCAAAAATGCACTGATACCGTGTAATTGTGCTCTCTCCAGATCTCCTTCAAATCCCTTGAACCTCCTGTGAAGATTTTCAAAGAATCTAGCGCTCTCGGTATCTCCCTGCATCCACATAGTAACGATAAGTTTTTCCAGTCGTTCATCAGGCATCCCTTGTTCGATTTCTTGTATTATGGAAGGATATTGCTTATAGAGACTAAGCATCTGACTTAATTGTCGCTCGTCTGGAAATGCGAAAGCTCTTTTGTGTATCTCAGCCAGTCTTTCTAAAGTCTTTACATTCTCACCACCGACACGAGAAGAAGACATAAGACGATAGTTTAATTCTCCAAGAGCTCTAATGCTGAATCCTGTGTCTTGAGAAAGGTTTTGTAATCCTTTGCTCATCTCATACAGACTTTCTGCTGTTCTTCCAGCATATATAGCAGTATCATACAAAACCATCTTGAACTGTCTTCCTGCTTCTGAAGAACGCAGAAGGGCTACAGGAAATATTACTGACTCTCCAATTACTCCTCCCAGTCGTCTGCTAAAGATTGTAATTTGGTCTGTTGCCTCAGCTAATTGAGCAGTAAAAGTAGCATTGGCAAGAGCAGCTCTTTGAGCAGCAACAGTGTACCGCTGCAATTGTCCTGTAGCACTTTGTGTAGCACCTGTCATCGCTCCTGCAGTTATTGCTGTCTCTGCAGCTTGTGCTGCTCTTGCAGCAACTGCACCTGTAGCAACAGCAGCAGCCTCTCTACTAATTGCACTTGTAGCAGCACCAACAGCATTTGCAGCAGCACCTGCGACGGCACTAATAGGATCTGGCATCGTCTTTTATCTCCTCTAATTCTCTCATTGCTCTCCTAAATGTTATAAGTTTGCTCAAAAACTTGGGATTTAGTTTATCAACTTTTTCTGGAGGCATCCCATACTCCTTATAGAAAAAGGAATAAACAAAAAATCGATCTAAATCCTTATCCGCTATTTGTCCTCTTTTCCTGAGGACTTCAGAAAAAAATCTTTGTCTTCCTCTGAAGAAATATAAAGATTCCTGTTAAGCTCTCCGAGAAAAGCGATTAAGACAGAAGGAGACATAGACATAACTCTCTTGAAACTTGCTTCGTCTAATACTTCAT
>DYKD01000188.1 GCA_020722765.1 Brevinema andersonii
ATAAATACAAGATCATAGCCACAGGTTGTCAGGGCCTTGATGGCTTCAATACCGTTGGTTGCCAGTTCTATCTTGTAGCCCAGTTTTTTAAAAAATGCCGACGCCACCATCTGATTGATAAGGTTATCTTCAGCAACAAGGATCTTCACTTCTTTTTCAGACACAGAAGTTTTCGTCAAATCAGACACAGGCATCTTTTGTTCTCTGACAGCCACTTCCACCTTTGTAAGAGGCAAACTGAACCAGAACTCAGAGCCTTTGTTTTCCTCGCTTTCTACCCCGATCTGTCCGCCCATCAACTCAACCAGTTGTTTGGATATGGCAAGTCCAAGCCCGGTGCCTCCATATTTACGGGTTGTTGATGTATCTGCCTGGGAAAACATGCGGAATAAGTTCTTCTGTTGATTTTTCGAGATCCCAATACCAGTATCCATGACTGCAAAACGCAGCATGACAATCCCATCAATATCTGAAATTATACTTACAGAAACCTGTATGCTTCCAGTTTCAGTAAATTTAATTGCGTTTCCAATCAGATTAACAAGCACCTGCCTGATTCGATTTGGATCACCCTTGAAGTTTTCAGGGATACCTTCCTCCACTGACACAAAAAATTTCAGCCCCTTTTCCTTAATCTTTATTGCCATGACTGCTGTGGCGGCTTGAAACATGCTATTAAAATTGAAATCAATAGATTCAATCGCCAGTTTGCCTGCCTCAATCTTCGAAAAATCAAGGATATCATTTAGGATAGTAAGCAAAGATTCAGCAGAGGATCTGGCTGTGGCAGCATAGTCTTTCTGCTCATCAGAAAGCGGGGTGTCCATAAGCAGGGTCAGCATTCCAAGCACACCGTTCATCGGGGTGCGTATCTCATGGCTCATCATGGCAAGAAACTGGCTCTTTGCCCTGCCTGCCTCCTGCGCCCGATTCGCCATCTCTTTTGCATAAATTATCTGTTGCTTAAGCTCAGAATTTAACTTTTCAGCTTCATCCCTGGATGCGGATACCTGTTTCGTAAGATCATTTGCGTGTCTCAATGCCTTGCTTAATTCTTCTGTACGATTTTTGACCTCTTCTTCAAGTTGCACAGCATACAACCGTTCTTTCTGCTGGGAATTCATATAAAGTTTATGATTTTGCTCAATAAGCTCACTGTGTTGCTTTTTCAGCACGTCAATGTGGCGTTTGACTTGCTGATTTTCCACAATCAGCCTCTCGTTCTCCTGCACAAATATCGCTGATACGATGCTATTATGAAAAAAAAACTCCCTGTACTGCAACTCCGCATAACTTGCTTCATCTCTCAAAAGCTTGCAGATAACCAGCATATCCCTTTTCTCAATGAAAAAGACATACAAAACCATCCCGTCTGGCTCAAGCCTGGCAAAAGGCTGTTTATCCCGATAAAGCCTGGCAAAATCATCCAGATGTTTCGACAGCGCCAGATGCAACTCACTGTTACTTATAAGTTTATCCTCGTCAGGCAGATAAACTGCAACATCTGTATCAGGCAGCATCTCTTTCACATATAAGATCATGGAGATAATCTCGTTGTGTTGCGGGGTTATTTCTGTAAAAATTTCCTGAAAAGATACATCATCCTGCATGTTTTATGATCCTTTAATACCATATAGTTCTTTTGCTTTCTGGAGTTCAGACGGCAGATCCTTGACAATTATTTTATAATCAACGAGACGCTCCTTCAAATGTTGAGCAAGCTTTGGATGAAGCGATGCAATTTCATTCTGCACAGGAGGACTGTTCATTTTGGTTGCCATATAATCAGCAAGCATAAGTATGGAGGCAATCCCTGGAATTTCGACAGGCCCGTTTTTTTTATGATGCAGCTTGACTGCCTCACATATATCAGCAGGCATATTCCATTGCTCAAGCAAAAGGCTGCCGAGGAGACTGTGTTCAGTCCCGATGACTTCCCTCTCACATTCCACTAACGCCTTGGATTGCAATGCCATTTGCTGACAGACATCATGCATTTGAGGTTCCATAACCTGCGCCTCTGCTATCAGTCCTATGTCGTGAATGACGCCTGCCATAAAGATATCGTCTGCATTAAGCCCGAAAATCCGCTTTGCTATCATATCAGCAAGCACAGAAACAGTAGCCGAGTGGAACCAGAGTTTGCTTCTGCTGAAGGCAGAGCCTTCTTTATCTGCATAGCTGTCACGTATTGTCTCAACAGCAACAAGGTTTCGCAATTGTTTGGTTCCGACATAAAGTATCGCTGTGCTGATAGAGGTAATTTTTTTGGGAAGGGCGTAATATGGACTGTTAACTGATCGCAAAAGCCTTGATGTCAGCACAGGATCCTGGATAATTATCTCCTCAAAATCCTGAAGAGAACTGTTAGGATCGCTTACGATCTGATTCACCTTCAGCATAACATGAGGCAATGTCTTAAGATCATTAAATTTTCTCAGTATATCAAGAGGGTTGACCATATTTTAGCTCCCTTCCATAGCCTTTTCAGTCAG
>DYKD01000189.1 GCA_020722765.1 Brevinema andersonii
GGTGGGTTGAAAATGGCAAGGAAATCAAGGGTTGATAGATTCTAAATCACCTCAAAAGAGAATTCTGCCACGCGGATAATTAAAACGCTATGCAAGAGAGCGTTCTTTCACAGAAGGTAGCGCGGGGCGGGATATGGTTATTCTCCCTTCGTTTTATCACCCGGGGACTGGGATTTGTCCGAACCATTATTCTGGCGCGACTGCTGATGCCGGCGGATTTCGGACTTGTCGGCATCGCCCTTCTTGTCATTTCCACCTTGGATTTTCTTTCACAGACAGGCTTTCAGCCAGCCCTCGTTCAAAAAAAAGATTGCTCTCGCGCTTACATGGATACCGCATGGACGCTGCTGGGAATCCGGGGACTCGTGCTTTTTTTGATCCTCTTTTTTTCTGCCCCGTTGATTTCTCGATTTTTCAACATGCCCGCACTCGATCTCATCATCAGGGTGATTGCGATATCGGTTGTCCTGGCAGGTTTTCGAAACATAGGGATCGTCTTTTTTCAAAAAGAGCTGCATTTTGACAGGCACTTCAAATATGAAGTTTCCGGCTCTCTTGTCGACATTATCGTATCAATATCTTTAGCCTTTTTATTAAGAAATGTCTGGGCCCTTGTCTGGGGCGGCCTTGCCGGGAATATGACGCGGCTGGTCGTATCCTATTGGCTCAGCGATTATCGGCCCCGGATAGCCTTCGAATGGTTAAAGCTGCGGGAATTGTTTTCATTCGGGAAATGGATTCTGGGGACGGGCATTATTTATTCGGTTTTGGTTCAGGTGGACAGCTTCACGATTGGAAAAGTTTTAGGACCGTCGGATCTTGGTTACTATCAAATGGCTTTTTTGATTGCCTTTTTGCCGTCCAGCGAAATCTCTTACGTTGTTTCGCAACTTACCTTTCCGGCGTATTCAGAGATCCAGGATAACCCACAAAGGATGAAATCCGCCTATATTGATGTGCTTCGCTTTACATCGCTTGTCAGCATTCCATTGGGAGCGTTGATTTTTATTGTTGCCCCTGAATTTACGGAGCTATTTTTAGGGACGAAATGGTTGCCTGCCGTCTTTTGCATGCAGATCCTCGTTTTTTCGGGAATCTTGATGTCGATCGCCTCCACAAACCTGCCGGTCTTTTCCGCCCGGGGTAATCCCAAATATGAAACCTATTTACAGATGTGCAACCTTGTGGTGCTCATTGCTCTGGTGTATCCGCTCACTAAATTCTATGGAATCTATGGAACAGCAGCGGCCTTATTGACAGCGAATATAACGTTTACCGGTCTCAGTCTGTACACGGTAACCAAATTTCTCGATTTCCGACGGACCGCTCTGGCGAAGATTCTGGCTTTTCCATTTGGCAATGCCGTCTTAATGGGTGTTACCTTACTCGCTGTCAAACATTTTACTGCCGACTTTACCGTGCCTGTCCAGTTTGGTTTTTTAATCATTTCGGCACTGTTAAGTTATAGCGCTTTTAGTATTGTTGTGGATAAGTTGATGGGTTTTGGAATGATGCCGCTTGTGAAAGAAAAATGGAACATGATCGTAAGAATTAGCTTTTGAAGAAAACAGGGGAAATGACAATCGTTGCGGATGAACACTCCTGCACTGTCCATCATCATCGTTAATTACAATACAAAGACCTTGCTCAAGAATTGTCTTGATTCCATCATTCACGAAACGAAAGATGTGCACTATGAGATCGTGGTTATCGACAACGCTTCGACCGACGGCAGCCAGGATATGATCAGAGAGTTTTATCCCCGGGTTACACTGCAATGTAACGAGAAAAATGTTGGATTCTCAAGGGCGAACAATCAAGGTTGTCGCATTAGCCACGGAGATTATCTTTTGTTTTTGAATAGTGACACACTTGTACGTGACGGCGCCATTCTTACGATGCTGAATTATCTCAAGACAAACCGGGATGTTGGTATTGTCGGGCCAAAAATTGTCAATCCCGAAGGCAGACCGACCCGTTCTTACATGCGGTTTCTCGATGTAAAATCTCTGTTTTTGGGTTCCAAATATTTTTCATGGCTCATTGATACGGAAAAATACCGTTTACACTACGACACTTACGATTTCTCGTCCGTCCAGTCGGTTCCCTGGTTGAGCGGCGCGTGTCTTATGATGAAAAGGCACGTTTTTCAGGAAGCCGGATGTTTCGATGAGAACTATTTTCTGTATCTTGAAGATATGGATCTGTGTATGCAGGTAAAGAAGCTCGGATATTCAAATATCTATTTGCCAAGTGCGGAGATTGTTCATTTCTTTGGGGGAAGTTCTGAATCGAAAAAAGGTCGAATAAACGGGATTTACAAAGAAAGCGCAAATCATTATTTTCGTAAAAACTTTTCGACTATCGAGTATTTGGTGGCGAAATTATACTTTAGCATTAAGTATTGCTAACATACCAGGAGAACCAAACGATGAAAGAAAAAATAAGGGGAAAAGACATCTGGCCTCAACGTAAAGCAACACCTGTAGCTGTA
>DYKD01000190.1 GCA_020722765.1 Brevinema andersonii
AGAATATCTCCACCATGTTCAGCCAGCTGGCAGATGTTGGTGTATAATGGAATTTTACATTGGGATGTGATGATAACCATTCATCACATCTCTTATGTGTACAGTAGGTGTCCAGTATGACATGTATCTCATTGACTTTCTGATCCTTGGGTGTTTTCTCAGGCAGTTCTAGAAGGAGTTCATCCATGAATTTGAGAAAATCAGGTCTCTTCTTTGTTTTCGTTGTCTTTGAATTCACCATGCCTGTCATGATGTTCAGTGCAGCAAAGAGATTTATTGTGCCTTCCTTTGTATGTGGACTTGAATCCTCTCACAACCAGCCTTTCCACTGTCTGTTTTAACATACCCTCTTGGTTTTTCTATGGCATGTATGCCAGACTTCTCATCCACAGATATGATGATCGCATTGTCCGGAGGATCCATGTACAGTCCTATGATGTCCACAGATTTTGATGTGAATTCAGGATCAACTGAAACACACCATGATCTGTGCCTTTGCAGCTGTATACCCTCATCTCTGAGAATCTTCCATACAGTATCATCTGACACTCCAAGTTTCTCAGCAATGAGAGGACCGTTCCACACTGCATGACCTTCTGGCGGATCAGTCTCGATGAGTTTCACTATGTGCATTTTGAGATCTTCAGGATATTTTCTAAGTTCTCCTTTCACTGGATGATCATAAAGCCCCTTCAGGCCGTTGTGTACATAACGATCCCACCACTGTATGACAGTGTTGGGTCTTGTGTGAAGTTCAGATACGATCTCTTTGATCATCTTCCTGTATGAACATGCAAGAACAATGGAAAATCTCAGAACAAGTCTTTTCTTTGTCTTCTGTCATCTATTGGGGTTTTCAGGGATTTCCCTGTGATTATCTGACAATATCGAAATTTCGATTTTCGTAGACATGACATACAATGGTGAGGCAATATAAAATTGGCAAGTCCTATATGGCATATTTTGTTTATAGTAATATGGCAAAAAAATTAAGGAAATAAAAGTACTTCATTTCGATAAGAAGAAGGAAAGAGATGCAAGGATTGAACAAGCATCAGTTCTAATAGAATTTGAATAAGAAAATCCTGTGTTGATTCATGGTACTCAAATCTTACTCTCCTTTACCTTGTTAGTTTCCCACTGTTGATGGTAAAGGCAACTTGGTACCTCTGATTATTTTTCTCATACTTTCAGGATCAGATTTCATCATATTCATTGTCAGTTCTGCTCTCTCATACAGTTCATCATAACTCCTGAGACAGAAATTGGATAATTTCTGATATTTCAACGCATTCCATACCAGTTCATCAGGATTGAGATCTGGTGAATAGGGAGGAATACGTCTTGTGATCAGTCTATCATTATGGTTTCCAAGGAATGCTTTCACTTTCTTGCTTCTGTGGATCATGATGTTATCCCAGAAGATATAGAGAAAGCCTTCTATTTCTGTAAGTAACTGTTCCAGGAATAAGATAATATCATTTTCATTCATACTCTCTTTTTTGATCATGAAATACAGATCACCATTTTCTGTGACTGCAGATGAAAGAGATATTCGATCTCTGCTTTCCTTCACAGTTATCAACAGCCTTGATCCCACAGGTGCCCATGTTCTTCTTACATTGGGACGACTCTGCATACCTGATTCATCCTGAAAGAGAATGGTTGCATTATGATTCCTTGCTTCTTTCACATATTCAGGATACTCGTTCTTTAACCATTCATTGACATAATCCTGATTCTTCTCCATTGCTGTGGCTAAGGGCATCTGTGCACTGTATCCCATCCTGTCCAGTATCTGCCATATGTATGTGGTATTGTAATGCACATGGAATTCATGTTCAATGATCTCAGCAATACGTTTCAATGTCCATAGATCTGTATCATAACCATACTGTGATGCTCCATCTTCAAGTATTTTTTTTAATTGTTTCTTCTGATCCTCTGAGAGTCTGGATTTAGCACCTTTCTGTTTGATATTTTCATATCCAACATTGTTTTCCTTGCGTACTCTCCAGCTGTAAACAGTTCTTCTGTTAACATGAAGTACTTTTGAGATCTCTGAATTCTTGAAATTCTTTTCAATCAGATCATAACCCTGCTTTCTCTTCCATTCCATATCTGTCAATTTATCCTGTCTGGAAGCTGTTCCGGAACTCATTAATAAGATATGCAAAGGTAATATTTACATGTTTCTATACCAAAATGAACATAATAGGGAACAACTAACCTAAAGAGCAGTAAATATGTGTATAATATGAGATTTAGAATGGATGTACCCAAATATTTAGGACTAGACAAACAGTGACTAAGTCTAACAAAAGTATAACCCATATATTCTCACCTCATTGTCCCGCAGTATAGTGAATGTATACAGGGGATATTAGCGTTCCTGAATATGTCTGTTGTTCTTCACATAGATTTCCTGTGAGTGTTGTATTGAATAAGATGAAACTATCAATGTACCT
>DYKD01000191.1 GCA_020722765.1 Brevinema andersonii
CAGCAGAGGCGGCGAGGGCGACGACGGCGGCTGATGCAGCCTGGGCGGCAGAGGCCCAATGGCAAAATGACCACCTGTTGGAAGTGATTGGAGAGGTATAACAATGACACGACTCATTACATGTCCCGAATGCCGAGGAGAGGGCGACGTAACAGTAAGCTATTACGCGCATAGCGTAGGAAGAGAATTCAATGTCAGTGATATTCCCTGCCCGGTTTGTGACGGCACTGGTCAGGTGTGGAAAACGATGACTCCAGGGAATTACATCCCGGCAGACCAGGAGGATGATGGCGATGTGTGATGAAGACATGCTCGCATTGTCGTGGAGAGCGCTCTATTCTTATTCTCCCATCGTGTGAAGGTCTGCCAGGAGTGTGGAGTGTCTGTGATGTGTGTTATGGAGCAGGTAAGATTAAAAAATCATCAGATCAACATAATGATATCAAGAAAGATGAACAGCGTTCGGATAATTGGTTTTAATTTCGGGAAGCATTTATTTCCTCTGCTGCTTGGCTACACAAGCAGCAAAAAAAAGCAGCTATGCAGGTCTTCAGGGCAAAAGGCGCCTTTATTCGCTCCTTGACGAGGAAACAAGGAGCGCTTCCCGACTCATCTACGAGAGTGGTTGTTTAACTCAACCCCGAGAATTCTCGGGGTAAAATAGAAAGGAGAATGTCATAATGAATGAATGGTTGGCAGAGAGGTGGAGTAAATTAGGAGCATTTTGCCACGACGGGGAAGAAAGCGATTGGAATAAAGTTTTCACTGTGATTAGCGAAGAGTACCAAAAAGGCAAAGGGAGATATTATCACAACTTAACTCATATAGAGAATTGCTTACGCAGGCTTGACGAGGTAAAGAAAGTAGATGTCGTTTCTACAGAATTGGAGGTCAGTCTTTGGTTTCATGACATCAGATATGATCCTACAAGAAGAGACAATGAGCTTGCAAGTTGTAGCGTGTTATATTGGCAATTCTATCACTTACCCATATCTCCTCAATTGGACTTGAACGCTGCTGCAAAATTAATTTTAGCGACGAGTAGAGTGGGTTCCCCTTTCTCTTCTGAAGAACGGTTTATTAGAGACATTGACATATCAGAATTGGCGAAAGACTATAAAGAGGTCTCGCGTGACAATGAAGCGATAATAAAAGAGTATTTGTCTTGTTTTCCTTCAAAGGAGGTTTATGAAGGAAGAAGGACTTTTTTGAAGTCACTCTTAGTATGCGGGCCTATTTTTTGTACTCAGTATTTCAAAGACATTTATGAAGCAAAGGCGAGAAGGAATATCGCAAAGTTATTGGAGGAAATGCGGTTATAAGGAAAGGAGGAAGAGGATGGATCTTGACAGTTATTTGGAAGCTATAGAGGAAAGGAAAGAAAGTATGGTGGATCTCGGCGGGTATTTAGAGGGAGTTTTTTATTGTCCTTTGAAGGCTTGTCTTCTACTAAAGGCAATAAGTAGAGAGTATGTGATGGGGGGTGATTATTCAAGAGAGAGGGAGATGGAGCAACGCCAAGAAGGGATTAGGAGTTTTTTCCGGAGGAGGATTGATGAAAACTAAAGACCACTACAATAAGATAAGAATGCACTTGCTGAAAAATCCTCATTTATATGCTGTTAGAAGGAAGCAAAATGGTTATCTGAGGATAATGAAGGCAGGGAGATCGGAAGTAAAGGTAGCGGATACTTTTTGTCACACACGGGAGTATCTGGGGCAGTATTTAAATGAATATAATCTCCGGTGGGAGAAACCATCTAATGACGATTATTATCTCAGGACTTGGAAAGTCATAGAAGTGAAATAGAAACCGGCTCTTGGTAGAGATAAGAAATGATAAAGTCGGAAATACCGGAGCTGAAGAAAGCAATAAAGGCGCAAATAAACAATAGCTCTCCATGGAGGGAGTTGCAGAAGAAAGACTTTTGGGTAGATATGCCGAGAGAGTATAAAAGGCATTACTCAAATGTCATTCTGTCTCCTTATGAAGAGATCAGTAAGGGAATTGCGAGGAGGAAAAAATGAAAAAAATAGCGGTATTGGTGTTGTTGCTTGCTTCAACGGCTATGGCTGAAACAGAAACAGGAAGAGCTTATTCGGAAGAAGAACTTCGACAAGTAATCGATGAATGGCAGTATTTGGTTGTACAGACTACAGGAAGATATGATTCAACAAGCGTAAGGACATTCTCAACGCCGTATTATTCTCACACAAGAACAGATACTCGGCCGGAACTTAGTTATGGGACTTTCATTTATTGTGTAAACGCACTCAATAGAGGGGAAATCCTCTATGCATTCACCTATGGAGAACGATCAAAACAAAGAGCGTGGGAGAAAGCGATATATGCACTGAAGCTTATGGGGAGGTGTTTTGCTAAGCCGAGAGTGTTTCATAAACAAAGATAGGTCAAAAAGTGGGACCCACGAAAAAATTTAAGGAAGAA
>DYKD01000192.1 GCA_020722765.1 Brevinema andersonii
CTGTAGAAGAACCATCCAAAGCTTTTAACATGTCTTCTATTTCGTTATTTACTTCATCACTCATAACTTTCTCCTTTTTAAGTTTGTTTAAATTTTAAACGAATTATTTGACAGAATCACCTCTCCAAAGCTCTTTCCAATAGCCATATTCAGATCCACCATCTCCACCAACGTTAATTAGTGTTATTACATCGCCTTGCTGGGCAACAAAGCTGGAACCTGCCGGAAGTTGATTAAGATAAAGATGACCTGACGTCTTGTCTCCGTCTACAAAGGTTATGTTGTTGTCCTGAAAGACAAACGTCTTTATATGTCCATTTACACCATTCGTAATTTGTGAGATGGTAGAAGTTCCAGCCGATCTAATGAAAACTACCTCCAACAGTGTATTAACAAGATCAACACCTTCAACAAGATACGTAGTTCCATCCGAGAGTTCTAAGTTAGTCGGAGTGATGGCCGCTATGCGGTTTATCTCGACTGCATGCTGCCTTATGTAGTAAGGCAGCATAGATACTAACTCTTGATCAGTCGGTTTTGTTACGTCCAGAGTCATTTTCCTTTTCCTCCATTAAAGACAGAAAGATGTCAGGGATTGAGAGCATATAGTCAACAGCCTTAATCCTTCCGTTCAGGTCGCCTAGGTGAAGTAAGACAGACGCAGTTGATGGATTACTAGAGGCTGCATCATCAACTATGGATCTTAGTTCTTCCTCAAATCCTTGCTTCCACTTCTCAAGTTCATTCACTATATCAAGCCACACAAAGGAGTCTTTGAATTCCTCGAGTTGAGCTTTAGTTGATTTAATTTCTATCTCTTCCGTCTTCATTTTCATATTCGTTTAAAATTTAAACAATCTTATGCATTTCCTATTGGAACAAAGTTCCCAGCCTGCACTTGCTGTTCAACAGTTTCGTCAGGCAACACCTTTGTTTGTGTCTGACTAGTAACACGTCTAAAATCCTCGACATTCTTCGCTCCAAGCTGATTAGCTATGTATGAGAATATTCGAGTAACATCGAATTGTTGCATCAGCTCAGGATTCGTTCCTATGATTTTAAACAACTCAATCCATGCTTGACTGAAGTTTCCTCCAGGGATGGAGCCGTCCCTGACGATTAAGTCATAGTTGATAGCCAAGTCATAGGGAGTGACCCTGACACGTTTGTTAGCTCCAATGATGGAAGATAGTTGTTGCTCATACTTTCCAACGACCTTGACGTAGGTGTCCTGGGACATATACTGCTGAGTGTGGGCGGCAAACATAGTGCCTACGTCTTGCATGAATTGCACACCTATTAACATAGCTATGCGCTGCAAGCGGCTGATGGCACTGGAACGAGTTCCTTGGAACTCACCACTGGTGAGACGCTCAGGACCTGACATACGAAGAGTGCCCTGCATAGATTGGTCAGCACCAGAGATGCGATCCATCCACTGGGTGATGTAGGCAGAGTCTTGAATGTTAGAGCGGGTGATATCTATGACGTTTAGCTGTTGGACAACTTTATCTACTCCACGTCCCCAGGCAGGGCGACGAAGCCTAATGAGCTTGCCAGGCTTTGGATCCTTGAGATCTTCAATGTTAACGAGATAAGGATCAACTATCAACATATCATTGATAGCTTTGCGAACATTGGTGATGTGTGTAGAGAAGAGGAAATCAAGCGTGTGCTGAAGACCATAGAGAACTTCAAGGCGACCTATTGGCGTAGATGAATAGCCATCGAATTCAGGAGAAGCGACCGCTATGGGATAAAGACCATGATTATGGTCAGCTTTTTCACATGCTATAATGATGTCATCAGAGGCAAGTTCAAAGTACCATTTCTCAGGCCGTTCACTCTCAGACAAACCCCAATCCTTTGGAATGAGTGTTATATACATCTTTATGATGTCAACAGGATTGACAACATTGATAGATTGATTTACTAATCCAGTGCGAACTTGTCGGTCGCTTTGATCAAGAGCAAAGATGGATTTCTTACTTTTCTTGTCTCTTAGATACCTTACATTGAAGAGGTTAGAGTTTGGCTTGCTCTCTTCGCTCAGAAGATGCATATAATTAGAACGCTCAACCCATCCTACGTATTCACCTTTCTGAATGTCAACACTGGAGACAGTCGGATCTGGTAGCCACATATAAGGGTCGATGTTGCTAAGTGCATTGCCTTCAAAAAGCAAGTCCTCGATCATATCCACGCTGTTTGTAGTGGTTTCACCAAGCTCTGAAATAGTGATAACAGATGACTTTATGGGACGCTTTCCATAGAGTTGACGCCACTCGGGAATAGCAATTCCTATGCCATAGCAAAGGGCATCACGAAGAACTGTGTGGATTGGAATTTGGACTTTGTTCTTGATGCAATGGAGTTTGATTACCATCTCCATTAACATAGCACCAACAACATCGGAGTCTTCGACTCCTTCATACTGAAAC
>DYKD01000010.1:0-48137 GCA_020722765.1 Brevinema andersonii
AGATATTTTTTTATTTGACTTCAAGGTCATTTTACACTAAGTTTGGGACAAGGTCCAACAATAAAAATCAGAACCGTCCCTTTTTCTTTCTTTTTTTTCGACCGTTTTTCTTCTCTCGAATTTGATTTTCCGTTTTTGAAATGCTATTATTGTCGACCATGAAAGACATAAAAATCCAATGTGCCGGATGTGCGGCTTGCTGTCAAGAAATAATCCCACCCATAACTCATCTGGATGTTCAAAGGATCATCAACTATACAGGGTTGGAAGCCAGATCATTCTGCAGGATGTACACTCCGGATGAAATAGACCTTGAAGAGACCTCAAAAAACTGGGTCATCATGAAGGCTGGCAAAAGGGTCTTAGGTCTTTTGCAACCTAAAGGGAAATGCAGGTTCCTCTCCCAGAAAAACAAATGTACAATCTACAAAGCCCGTCCTATGGTCTGCAGGGGTTACCCGTTCTCTGTCGTTTTGGACAAAAACAATAGGATCAAAAAAATAGATTCCCATAAAAGCACAAGCAACAGCTCTTCCTGCGAAGCTGTTGCTTGCATCACTACAAGAGGTCATATCATAAAAGACACGTTGCGCGAAGATGCAGAAGACCGGATCTATTGGAAGAAGTGCGATGAATGGAACAAAGGGAAAAGAGTGCGGGATTTCAACTCCTACCTTGCGTTCATGGGACTTCTCGACAATACAAAAAGCAAAGTCCCCAAAAAGACAAGATCAAAAAAACAGAAGAGCAAAAGATGAACATATCATGTGGCGGATGCGCTGCCTGCTGCAAGGAAGTCATCGCTGTTGTAACAGATGCTGATATCAGAAGAATCTGCAAGCATACTGGTCTGGAACCTTTGAAATTCATCAAACTCTATTCCCCATCCCAGCTGGAACTGCCTCCACATCAGGATGGTTGGATCAAGATGAAAGAAGGCAGACGAATGTTCGGTCTGAAACAGCCAAAAGGGAAATGCATTTTTTTAGGGAAGAGAAACCGTTGCACCATTTACGAAGCACGTCCCATGATCTGCAGGACATTCCCTTTTGTCCTATATTTCAATAGTAAGGGGGAAGTCATTTCCATAGATTCCCATAAGAATGCCAATGATGGCGGTGCAGGTTGCGAAGCAGTCCTCAAACTAAATCATCCTGAAAAAAAACTTGAACAAGACACTAAACAGGAAAGCAAGGAAGATCTGGCTTTCTGGAAAAAGATCAAATTATGGAACACAGGGCAAAGAAAAAGGACTCAGGAAGAGCTTCTCCTTTTCCTAAAAACCTGATTATTTCCTGTTCTTAAGACTTCTGGCATATTCAAGATTTTTTGTGATTTCAGGATCACTAGGTGCGATCTGCAGTGCTGCCTGATATTCATTGATCGCCTTGTCATAATCACCTGCCAAGAGGTAAAAATTCCCCATATTGGACCGCGGGGAAGCCCAGTTCGGATCAAACTTGGCAGCATCAGTAAAAAACTCCTTGGCAATATCAAGAAAACCATATTTACCAAAATAAATCCCCATCTTGTTGTTCACACGCGCGTCATTCTTTGTGGTCTTCAGCATAGCCATTGTATCATTAAAAGCCTGTCCTTCAGACATAGCAATAAACACAAGACCATCCTTAAACATCTGGGATGTCATTTTCTTTGCATCGACCTGCTTCAATTCATAATCTGAAACGGATGGTACTGAAGACTGGTAGGAAGCCCAAGCTGCTCCCACATTGACGACATTGATGGACTCGTCACCTTCTGAGGCAAGAGCCTTCTTCATTTCCTTTACCCCTTCCTTGACTGCGTTAAAAAAGGTCTTTCCATACATTGTCGTCTCAACAGGGATCCATACTGTCTCACCATCATCAATATAAAGCTCATTATCACCAAATACAGAATAAGCCTTGTCTGCTGTCAATCCTGAATCAAACATCATAAAAATATGGTCTGGTGTGATCAAACAAGCCGTCCTGATCCCTATACTTTCAAGAGCAGAAGCATAAAGGACTGTACAATCGTCACAATCACCTGTGCGAAGTTTCAAGGTCTCTGAAGGATACTGGATATAATCAATGACTGTCTGTGTCTGACCAAACGGATTACTTGGATCAGGGACATAGGTCACACCTATAACACCCAGCGCCTGGAAAATCAGCATGGCCCTATGGAAATTCTTGCTTACAACAGATCCGCCTGCAGCCCTAAAAGCCTGAAGCACACCGCGGGAAAACTCTTTCACTTTCGGATCTTGAGGCGTCACAAAGCTTGCCACCTTGTCCATATCGTCCCAAATAAAAGCATTACGTCCATACAAGGTCATGCGGTGCGAGGAAATGTCCTTGCTTTCCTTATCTTCAACGCGATAGGAAATGATGATGTTCCCTGAGACAACAGAATCATCTTTGACAGTGAGGATATCTTCAGCGAACACAGCAGGAAGCTCGACTTCTGTCAAGGATCCTGGTTTTAAAAGGACTGATTTTTCTGTTGGAGCCTTCATCACCTTATCAACCTTAAAACCTATTTTTGCCTGCAACGATTCCTTGGACTTGTTCTTGAGGACCAGTTTTACAACTTCCTGCTTTGCATAAGTCTTATAAAGGGAGGGAAAAACATCATTGATATTAACACTGACAATATCAACAAGGTAAGCTTGATATCCCCAAGAAAAAGCCATACCAAGTTCGTGGACTGGTGGGAGTCCATCCCTCCATGTGAATGCATAATCAGCCTGACCAAACTGGTATTTGAAGGAAGCTCCACCGCTAAAAGATAAAGCTCCCATCAGCAAATCAGAAGAGGAAGTATCTGTTGGGAAATCAAACCTCGTACCAGCACGGAGTCCTATCATATTGAAAAGCCAGTATTCAGCTCCCAGACAGACAGGATCTACAAAGTCCAAAGCGATTCCAAGGTTTTTTATGGGTTGATAGTAAGCTCCCATCCTGAATGAAAAAGGGAACCGCATATTTTCAGAACCGTCTTCATATCGGACTGTTGTCCCAAGCAGGGATGTCTTAGTCAGCGAGGGCATGATGTTATTGAGAACAAGTCCCACTTTTATTTTTTCCAAAGGTTGATACAAGGATGAAAGGGAAAGGTTGTAACCAAATCCCCTTCCCACTGAACTTCCATCCAGTTCCACGCTCATGTAGGAAAATTTGGCGCTTATGCCGATTGCAAGATTTTTCAAGATGAAGGGTCTGCCATAACCCACTGTTACCAGGTCATCACCAAAACGTAATTCAGGAACTCCGTAGCTTCCGTTTTCAGCATCTGCAAAACCCAAATGATACCAGGAGATTCCCAATGTGCTGTTCTTTGTTACTGGATATACCATGGAGAGCAGGCTTTTCATGAATCCTGGCAGGTAAAGAGGCGAATAGTTGATGAGTGCCTGATTATATTTTAAAAGAGAGAGTGCTGCAGGATTATAGACAACTGCATTCGCATCATCTGCAAAAGCAGTGAATGCCCCAGAAAGACCAAGTGGACGCACTCCCGAAAGATAATCATCTGAAACAATCAGGGAAGCGTTGAGTGTCAAAGGAAACAGGAGAACGAATATAAGTTTTTTCATGGCGGTTTCTCCTATTTATCCATCAATGTAAATGGTTTTACTGAAGTTGCATGCTTACCATCAGCTTCAGCATCTATGGAAATGATATATAGCCCATCTGGAAGAACGTCCCCGTCAATGGAACGACCATCCCACAACACTGCATTGATTCCAGGCGAGGCTTCGAAAATCGGAAGATTAGCAATCGGCCTTCCATTCACAGAAAATATACGTACTCGAACTTTTGATGTCTTGCCAAGCTTGAAGCTGATGCTGAGATTATCAAAGCGGGATGGTGCAAAAACTCTGGGTTGCAATTCGATATCACTCACTGACAACTCTCCAGAAATGACATTACTGTCCTCAAAAACAGCAAACTCTCCAACACTTGTGGTGGTGACTGTCAGACTCTTTGATTGTTCATTGATTGTTCCACCAACACGCACCCATTGACCATTGACTTTCTGAAAAAGAGCAAGCTTTTTCTGGTCAACACCAGCCAAGTTCCCAGTAGAATAATCAAGAATCAAAGTGATTGGTTTTTTCAGGACAAGACCGGAAGGACCTAACAGGTAACCGATGTCTATCGAAACAGTACCAGCAGGCGACGTATTCATGTTTGTAGGATCCAAGGCTGTCAATGTGACAACACGTTCTTCAGGGATTGCATTGACAGGGATCTGAATTTTCAACCTGTTATCAGAACTCTGGATTGTTCCACCACCACGACCAATGCTTCGGCCAGTGCTGAAAGACCATTCAAAATCATTTGTCATGGAAAGTTCAGACAATGTCCGGACATCCTTGGATAGAAGAACCTTGAATGTATTTGAAGGAGAAAGTGGAACATTAGGTCTGAACGTAATCCGTTTCAAGGCAGCATCGTAACTTACAGAACCAGGAAGTGGCAAATCATTCTGATAAACCCTGAAATTATCCTTATTGCAAGTATCGGACTGAAGCGCTTCCCCAAAGGAGGCATAAATTTCTATGTTTATATCCAGATTGTTCTGACCGTCATGAGGGAAAAATTCTGTTGGCTGCGATTTGGGTGGCGCGGTCTTGAACCACCATTTAAAATCATTTGTCAAGGAAGTCTGTAAAGTAGATTTCAAACCTGATGTTATGACTGCCGTATAAACCGTATTCTGCTGTAACGGGACAAGCGGAGCAAACTTAACAGTCTTGCTGTCTGGATAACTGAATGATCCGCTCACAGTATAACCATTTTCATCCTTGACATAGAATGAAGATGGAGATATTGGTGAAATGATGTTAGTACTGAAGGTAGCACTGATCTTGTTAGTGAGGGCGCAATTTGTATCTCCTACACCAGGAAATACTGACAACGGAGACTGCAAAGCTGACGCAGTCTTGAACCAGAACTTTCCTCCATTGACAACAAAAATCCCGATTACGTCATACTCAAGCTGATTGTCAGGAATCACAATTGTGTAAGACGTATTCTGCTGTAATAATCCTCCAGACGGGATAAAGGAAATAACATTACCAGAAACAGACCTGGTTCCTCCGAGATAATTTCCATCTTCATCAATCACATAAAACGAAGAAGGCGTAACAGAGGAAGATTTTATGTTTGTCACAAATTGCACTGATATGCTTGAATTCAATGACACATTTGTATAAGTGTTTGTAGGTGAAGTACCTTTTATATCCACAGCAAATGGAGCTGTTGTCCTGAAAGTCCAACTGAAATTGGTTGTAAGCTTTGTGCCGAATATTGAACGGACATTCGTAGTCATTGTCACCCTATAACGCTTTCCTTGCTCCAAGTTTCCTGAAGGTTGGAATGTAACCTTGTTCTGACCACCATCAAATGTGACTGTTCCATAGATTGGATTATGATTGGAGGCATTCTCCATATACACATTAATAGCATTGACAGTTGAGGCATCCAAAGGCATGCTGCCAGAAATGTATATGCATGGATCCACCCCTACTCCTGCATTTGATGAATTTGCTACAGGAAAATTGGAAAGAACAGCAACAGCAGGCGTCATATCCGGCATTGTCTGGAAAGACCATTTGAAATCAGACACCATGGATGTCCGTTCAACAGTTTTCAACCCAGATGAGATGCAGGCAGTATAAACAGTATTCATGGCAAGCAGACCTGCTGGTGAAAAGCTGATCATCTTACCCGAAGCTGAATATTCCCCAGGAACCACAGATCCTGATTCAGATTTGATAAAAAAAGTTGAAGAGTTGAGCGACCCTGCGTCAATGTTGGTTCTGAAGATGGCACGCACCTGGATCCCTTTCAAAGGAACATTTGAAGCTGTAGCAACAGGTGTCAGATTTGTTGGACCAGATAAAGGGGACAATGTCTGGAAAGGGATCTTCTTCCCTTGCAATGCCTTGATACCTGTCGTGTACCTGATTTCTCCTGATGGAATAACAAGTGTGTACCAAGTATTCTGGCTTAAATAACCACCTGATGGGGAAAAGCTGATTTCCTTTCCTGTAACAGACCTGTTTCCACCAACTCCATTGCCAGCCTGATCTATCAGATAGAAACTGGAAGGAGTGACAGTTGCCGCATCGACATTTGTAGCAAAAATTACAGATATTGGCGAGTTCAATATGACAGAAGACTGGTTGCTTGAAGGTGTTGATGAAATGACATCCACTGCATAAGGAGCCATTGTTTTGAAATCCCATGTCAGGTTTGAAGTGAATGTTGTCCCATTTACGGTTTTTACATTTGTTGATACAGTCACTTTGTACCATTTGCCGAGATCCAACTCTGAAGCCGGGTCTACTGTAATCCTGTTCAACCCTGCATCAAAAAGGATACTGCTTACAATGTTGGATCCTGATGCGACATCGATGAGCCACACATTCAGGGCATTCACGGTTGTTCCATCAAGTACCTGGCTATTTGTTATTCTAACCACAGGAGAAATCAATGTTGAAATATTTGAAACCCCAGATCCAGGGGATGCCTCCACAATGGAACTATTATTCACACGAGGTAAAGTCTTAAATCTCCAACGCTGGTCATTTGTCAATCCTGTCCTTTCATAAGTCCGCAATCCTGTTGTCAATACATTTGTGTACCACGTGTTGTGGGAAAGTGGAGAAGAGATATTGAAAGTTACTGCCTTCCCTGAAACAGAATAACTTCCAAGAATTTCTTCACCGGTTTGGGAGTGAACATAAAATGTTGATGAGTTAAGAGTTCCCGCATCTATATTAGTCCTGAAAACAGCTTTGACAATCACATTTTTTAAAGGGATATTGGATGATAGCGTGAGTGGGGAAAGATTTGTAGCAGGAGCCAGAGGAGGCATAGTCTTAAACCACCATTTCTTATCTGCCACTAGGGATGTTCCAGCGACAGTACGCACATTGGTTGTACAGAAAGCCGTATACATGCTGTTTGCAGGAAGAAAATCTGCAGGTGTGAAAGTGATCTTCCTAAGAGCATTGTCATACGTCCGGGATCCTGTAATCAGATTCGTTCCTGATTTCACAAAGAAACTCTGGTCATTGATAGTAGCAGGATTCAGATTTGTCGCAAACGTGGCTTCTATTATTGTAGAAATGGAAACATTCGTTGAAGTATTCAATGGATATTCAGAGGCTGTTCCTGCCATAGGCTTGAGCGTCTTGAATGACCAGCTTAGATCATTTGTAAGAGATGTTCCCAGAACAGTCTGCACATCAGTTGTAAGACGAACAAAAATATCCGTATTCTGCGGCAGCATTATGCTCGGTTGTAACTGTGCCGTCTTGAGACCGGAAATATAGACATCTGCAGGAACAGTATTTGTCACACTCCCCTGCACGTAATAAGCATAGAAGGAGGCCGCATTCAAAGTGCCTGTAGCCAGATTTGTAGGAAATGTAACTGTAACTGATGGGAGCAATGAGATATTCGTAGCCCCGGAAGCAGGAGAAAGAACGATCTGTCCTGTTGAGACCGCCCTATATGTCCTAAAAATCCAGGAATAGTCACTTGCCAACCCTGTCAATTCATAAGTTTTCAAAGACGTTGTAATAATAGATGTATACCAAGTATTATGGGAAAGCTGTTCAGATGGAATGAAAGTCACTTTTTTCCCGTTCACTGAGTATGTTCCTGGCAAGGGATTCCCTGCATACATGACTTTGAATGTCGATGAATTCAATGTTCCAGCATCAAGATTTGTCCTAAATATTGCGCTGATGACTGAACCAATCAAGGAGACATTCGTATTGCCTGAAAGAGGTGATATATTTGTAGGATTTTGCAGTGGTGAAACAGTCCTGAATCTCCATTTATAATCTGATAACATGGAAGTTCCATCAACAGAACGCAAATTATGAGTGATCACCCCGGTATACCATGTATTTTGAGACATCTGTCCTGACTCAGGGGAAAATTGGACAGCATTACTCAAAACACTCAATGCGCCACTGACATGTCCCCCACCTGCAGACACAACAAAGAACGTTGATGCGTTAAGGGATGAAGAATCAATATCAACAGGGAAACCTGCTCGGATCAGGACTGATGACAACGCGACATTCGTATTCAGATGTGCAGGAGAAAGATTTGTAGGTGTAACAAGCGGCGAGACTGTCCTGAAAGACCATTTAAAATCATTGGACATTGTTGTCAATGCCATAGACTTCAAATTTTTAGAAACGACACACGTATACCATGTATTCTGTATCATCTGCTCACTGTCAGGAACGAACTGAACAGCATTTCCATCAACGCTAAGCGTCCCTGGAATGACTGTACCAGATGAACTCTTTACATAAAATGTGGATGCGTTCAATGAGGATGCATCCATATTCGTCTTGAATCCTGCCCTGATAAGCGATGCGACCAAGGGAGCAGTTGTAGAACCATTAGCAGGAGAAAGGTTTGTGGGACTTGCGAGCGCCTTAAAGGTCTGAAAATCATATCTGATATTTCTTGGAAGTTTCACACCTGTTGTAACACGGATATTTGTTGTTATTCGGACACGTATCAGTCTGTTCTGGGGCAAATTGACTTTGGGAGAAATTGTCAGGATATTGCCTCCAGTCACATAAGCATCAATAGGGAGGAAATTCGACGTACCAGACTGCACATAATATAATGCACAATTAACAGCATTTACAGTTGATGAGTCAAGTGTAGAAGTATATGTTATATTGACCAGAGTGTCCAAAGGAACATTCGTGCTTGAAGGCGGAGGACTAAAAACCAGTTGGTTGGACTGGATGGCAGGAAGAGTCCTAAACCTCCATCTGAAAACATTTGTCAAAGTCGTTCCGTTTGTCGCTTTGAGAGCTTTGGAGATGATACATGTGAAATAGGTATTCTGGGAAATGAAACCGTCCGGTTCAAACTTGATTTTCCTGAAATTACTCAAGGAGAGCGTGCCAGAAACAGGCTTGCTCTTGTTATCAACAACTTTGAAGGAGGAAGAAGTCAGAGTGGCCCCATCAATATCGTTGGCGAACGTCGCATAAACAGTCAATCCGGACAAAACGGAATTTGTTGAATTATGAACAGGGTTGATAAGGATAGGATTTGGCAAAGGAGATGCTGTTTTAAAGGACCAATTAGACTGTGCAGGAAGCCCAATCCCCCCCATATCCCGTACATCAGGAGTCAAGGATGCGATATAAGTCCTGCCTTGCGTGAAAGAACCTGCCACTGGCGTGAAAGTGACAACGTCCTGTGCAACATTGTATTCACGAGTTCCGGACAGTTTTTTCCCATTATTGGAACATGTGATGTAAAAGGTATTTGTCTTGAATGAAGCGTCGTTCATAAGCTTATTGAATTTCACACGCACATCACCATTCAAGGAAATCTGCTGGTTCTTTGAAGGCCAGTTAGAAACAATCCTTGGCTGGAGAGTGTCGCTTGTAATGAAATAGGACTCCCAACATGCAGGGACACCGGTTCCATAATTCACAGATGAATAATTGGTGGCTCTTATGATATAGATACGATTACTCTTTAATGTAGTATTAATAGTTCCATCTATCCAATTAGTCCTCCATGTACATGTCACTGAAGGCTTTAATCCAGTCTCAAAATCAATAAGATAAATATAGGAAGCATAAAATGATGATATCTTCTTATTATATTTCAAAGAAAAAGATGAAGTTGTTGTTGGGACATCATTCCGTCCACGTGCAGGAGAAACTTGGGTGATTATCGTAGAAAGTTCTGTATCTGTTTGGAATCCCCAGTTGAAATTAACTTTGAGAGGGACTCCTGCATAAGTCTGGAAATTACTGCTGATTGATACAACATAATAAGTATTTGGCAATAAAGACTCTGCAGGTTCAAAGACCAATGTTTTCGTATAATAGTTATAGTCAAGTGAACCTGGAACAGAAACTCCTCCTGCAGACACTGTGAGCGTATCGGACCTCAAGGATGATTCATTCATATCGCTGGAAAACTTTGCAAGAATGACAGTATTCAGGGCAACTGATGATCCATTTATTGGGGGATAGGTCTTTACCACTGTTGGTGTTCCTTCAGGAACATCAATGATACGGATAATATTGGAACTATACACAACCTTGTTTTTCAGATCATATACACGTAAACGGAGCTTGTAAAAACCAGGATTCTGAGTTGCTTTCAGTTTTCCAAGCACACCCACAGGTGGAACAGAGACAGTAGAATTTGTAATCGTCGTCCACCCGCCTGCAGTGCTGTTTGTTTTGATTTCTACAATATAATTCTTAAAATTAAAATCGTAGGCAGAGCCTTCAATCTGGTTTGTTGATCCCTTCCTAATAATTTGACCTGAAAAAGGGGAAACAATCTGACCATAGGGAGCAGCATCAGTTGAGATTGTCACCTGTCTCTGGTAAATTGAACTAGCATACATGATTGGACCTGCTGAATCCGTATATAAATATCCATAAGTATTTCTAGAGGAAAGGATAAACCGGACATACACAAAAGGTGCTGTCACTTTGTCTGCAGAAGCAGCTTGCCAGGTCATCGTATACCTGTTTCCTATTCCTGATCCTGAAGCACGAGCGTTGACAATGACGCCCCCTGTACAGTCCTTCCACTGCCCTTGTCCTGAAAGTGAATATTGCGCTTTCACATCGCAGAAATCATATTCCTGGTCATACAAATAGATGATGAAGCCAATATTCCCATTCGCCTGTTTTACGTTGCTCACACGCGAAATATAAGGAGGATTGTTAGGGAGATTCTTCACTTTTACAGCATAATTATTCTTAATCCCTATCACTTTACAATAACTAGCAGATCCAAAAAACAGGTCCATGTCGCCATCCTGATCAACATCATTAACAGCGATAGAACGCAAACCACCCCAACCATAGTTTGTAATCGTTGAAAAATCAGGGAATGATGAGAACGTCCCTTTTTTATTCAAGTAAACCCTGTAACCTTGACCTGGTGATGAAGAATTTGCTACAACTAAGTCAGGGTAACTGTCATTATTGATATCAACAGCCTTGACAGAGGATGTACCTTCAGCAAAAGCAGAACTCCAGCTTGAGGAATATTCAAATATCCCGTTCCGATTCCTATATAATCTGACTGCTCCCCCACTTGCAGCGCGTATCAAATCTATATATCCGTCCTGATCAACATCAGCCAAAGTTATTGCACCTGGAGTAGACCCGTCTGTTTCAGCATTGTTCCAGGAGCTGGATGTCTTGAACATCCCATTCTCATTCAAAAATAGTTTTGCGATAGACGTACGAATATAAACCAGGTCTGAATCTCCATCATTATCCACATCACCGAATTCGAAATCATAAGCTGGGGTAGAAGTAGGTCCCCATATATTAGTTTTTTCTAAAACCCCAGAATTATTCCTGAATACACGTGTTGTTGAAAGTGAATCCGATACTATAAGATCAAGATCTCCATCACCATCCACATCAACAAACGCACCATCTGAATATTGTGCTGACACTTCATTCGTCCAGGAAGCTGTTGTGGAAAGGGCTGTCCCTGTATTTTTATATAAATAAAGATAACCTGTAGTTATTCCTAACGCAGCATCCACATCACCATCATTGTCCATATCACCTAAAGCTGCAAACCTGAAATCATGCGAAGAAGGAGTCCAGCTTGTATTCGTAGAAAGGTTTGTAGCGGTCGAAAGATAAAGTCTGGAAGGATAAGTTGATCTGCTTGCTACAACCAGATCTGCCTTACCATCCTTGTTGATATCTGCAAAATCAATGCCATTCGCATCAGGATATGCCGTGTCAGCGCTTCTCCAATTGTACGCCCTTGGATACAACCTTGAAATATTCTTATAGACTTTAGAAGTTCCTCCGTTATTTGCACCAGTGATCAGTTCCAGACCCATATCATTATCCAAGTCAGAAAAAAGGATATCGTAAGTAGTGGCTTCCTCATTTCCTTCCCAACTCGGTGTAGCTGGAAGCGATCCTTTTTGGTTGATGAAGACAAGAGGGGAATTCCCACTTTTCCCAACAGATAGATCAAGATACCCGTCCCTGTCAACATCTCCCCAGGCCACACTATAGCATACAGAAGTACTGGAATAATACCATGCATGGGTAGAACCAAAAGTTCCTAATGTTGTCCCGGCATTAGTAAAAACATAAACACCATTCTGTGCAGCTACTGCAAGATCCAGACGGTTATCATTATCCCAATCTCCAAGAGCGACATCATATACATGACTACCAAGATAGTTGCTCCAACTGACAGACGTCTGTAAAGCTTTAGTTCCGGAAGTGCTGTAAACCCTTATGAAATTATTATAATCACCTAAAACCAGATCAACATAATAATCCCCCGTCCCAATTTTGCCAGCAGCCATACTTGTGGTGTTTCCAGGAGCAGAAGTCCATGATGCTATGGTACTCATTGTGCCTGATTTATTGGTATACACTCTTGTAGCTCTCTTGTGAGAATAGCTTCCTCCCCCAACAATCAAATCCATATATTCATTTCCTGTCACATCAGCCCAAAGAACAGTTGTATTTGAGCCATGAGAAAGATTGGTCCAGGAACCAAGCACAGTCAGCTCTCCCCCATTATTTTCAGCAATGACGGCTCTCCCCCTTGAATCAAACATCGCCACTTCCACCATCCCATCATTATCATAATCTATAGCAGCCAACCCATTTCCCCTGTTATACGACATACTTCCCGTAGAAAACTGCTGTACTGGAACAGAATCCAGGACTCCGTTATCACTATAATGGACATAAACACCGCCGGTATTCTGGACAATCAGATCCAGATATCCGTCACGATCCAAATCTGCAGTAATGGCAGAACCCAAAGAGGAATAGGGCTGATATGAAAACCATGATGCTGAAGTTTCCAAAAAAGCATCCTGTGCAAAAAGGCTGGAAGAAAAAAGAAATAAAGCACAAAACAGAATCATGACATCCCTGTAAATTTTCATATACAACCTCTATGTTTTATTTCTTGAAAGTAAGGGAGCAAAACCTGGACTAAAAACGGTTGTTATTCTTTCCACACCATCTGTTCAGCATCTGCCTTGTCCGTATTCTGATTGTCAACATCAGCGCCACGAACTCCTGCAACTGCTGTAACTGTTCCCTGTCTACTCTTTGTTGTTATCTTTGACCCTTTTTCTCTCATCAGCTGGTTTATTGATTTCTTGCTGTTTGCAGCCTGTTGGGATTCCAAGTCATAAAGACGCACTTCTTTCGGAGTATTCAATGAAACAAGAGTGCCACTTGAAAGTTTGATGACAATTTTTGAACCCTCTGTCACACGTATCGTATCTGAAGATTTGATTGCAGATTTGATTTTTGCCGGAATCCATGAGCCTGAATCATTTTTTACTTGTACTTTCCCTAAAACCATTGTAACAACAGCATCAGCAAAAAGTGAAGTGCTTACCACAAATACTGATAATAATACAACTATCATTTTTTTATTCATTTTATTCACCTCCATATATAATATACTACAAATCAATAAAAATTTCAATAAAAAAACACATTTTTTACCTTTTCTATCAATCATCATAACTACATTAATAGAGTGAATTGCAAAAAAACATGTTTTTTTAAACAAAACTTTTTATCCATAAAATCCTTTACGCATAAATTTGCCTTTTTCCTACACTTAATGTATTTTATTCAGACTTGACCTTATTTGGAGGTTTTCAAATGAAATCAATAATCCTATTTATCGGAGTTATCCTTATGAGCACTTCCCTCACTTCATGTGCGGATTCTTTCAAACCAAAAGAGAAAGGAACTTACGCACGTATCAAAACTTCCATGGGCGAAATGGTATTCAAACTCTATGAAGAGAAAACCCCACTCACAGTGGAAAACTTTACAGGTCTTGCCAGCGGTACAAAAGAATGGACTGATCCCAAAACCGGAACAAAAGTGAAAAGACCATTCTATGACGGTCTCATCTTCCATCGTGTCATAAAAGATTTCATGATACAGGGGGGATGCCCTCTTGGTAACGGAACGGGTGGCCCGGGTTATTCCTTCAAAGATGAATGTGTTGAATACGGAGATCCCATCAAAGGTCCCATCAAGGACGACCAGACAGCCATGCTGGTGTGGAGCCAGATCATTGTCCCTTACATGCAGGAAATGCAGAGATCTGGAAAGCCAGCAAACAAGAATATCGAAGCCCTCGTCAAGGAAGTCACAACAAAACAGAGTGGCGCGCCGTTGATGGGAAAAACCATCGAATCCATCATCAAAGATACAGGACGCAAAGAACCCCTTCGCCAGATGAAACCGACTTCCTCAGTAGATTATGGAACCATCTGCATGGCTAATTCAGGTCCTGATTCCAATGGCTCCCAGTTTTTCATAGTCACAAAAAAAGATGGGGCTTCCTGGCTGAACGGCAAGCATACAGTCTTCGGTAAAGCTGTCAGTGGAATGGACGTGGCCCTCAAAATCCAGGATGTCAAGACAGTCCCTGGCGACAGACCTGAAAAAAATGTTGTCATTGAGAAAGTGACCATTGAAAAAGTGGAATAATTGACTTTTAACAGTAAAATACGTATTTTTTTCCATGAATAAAAGAACCCTTACATCAGTATTCTTGATCCTGTTTTTATCATCTTTCCTTCTTTTCCAACCTTTGAATGCAGCTCCCCACGGTGCGAAAAAAGAAGAAGCCCCTACAAGTGCTACAGCGCCTACTCCTGACCCGAAAGCCGAAAAAGCAAAAGAAAAAGAGAAAGGTCATGAAAAAAAAGAAGCTCCAAAAGGTCATGGCAAGGAAGGGGCAGTCTATAAACCACCAAAAGATGTTATGGATAAGGCGATTCCAGCTTACGAAACTCCTTTAGGCACCATGTTCACATACGAAGACAAGTTTGCGAAAGAAGTGACACTCGTCGGTGATTTCAACAACTGGAATCCGAAAATAACAAAATTCAAACAGAACTCTTTCAAGATATGGCAGGTGATGGTTCCACTAAAGCGGGGAACCTACTCCTATATGATCAATGTTGATGGGCAATGGATTCTTGATCCTCTGAATCCTAAAAAAGTTTCCAATGACATAGGGGACGAGCGTTCTCTCATAAAAATCGAACAAGGTTCTGAATATTTTCTAAAACAGTTCGGGTATGGTCTTCGAGAATCATCTGCACCCAAAAGCGAACCTCTTGGAATTGTCTTCACCTATAAGAACATGGATGCTCGATCGGTATCTGTTGCCGGGTCTTTCAATGGATGGAACAAGACTCAGCATGAAATGCACATGAATGACAATGGCATCTGGTCTATCCGGATTCCCATCCCAAAAGGGACATACAACTACAAATTTTTTGTTGATAACCTTTGGATTTCTGATCCTATGAACAAGAATACCGGTTATGACGAACTTGGCCAGCTTGTATCAACAATCAAAGTGACAGACGATTTCATTGATGGAAAAAAGAAACCACATGCTATCGAGAGAATTCCCTATAAATTCAAATATTACAACCCTCGGCTTCCTTCACGACTGAACATTGCTGTCATTGGGACTTTCAACAATTGGGATGATACAATGCATATCATGACTGACAAAGACCAGGACAAGACATGGGAAGTGATCGCCTATCTGGAACCAGGGAACTATTATTACAGGTTCAAAATCAGAAATGAGACATTTGCAGATCCTTATAATCCGAAACAGAAGACATGGGAAGACGGGCTTCCTGCCTCCTGGATGGATCTCTTCCAGCCACCAGACCGCCAGTTTGTCAAGTTCATATTTAAGGACACGAAAAAACGCAAGATAAAAAATGTTGCTTTGTCTGGAGATTTCAACAATTACAGCCCTGAAAATGACATGATGGAATGGGACTCCCAGAATAAAAACTGGTTTACGATCATGGATCTTCCTAAAGGCACATACAAATACAGGTTCCTGATAAACAATAGAAACTGGGAACTGGACATCAACAATCCTGACAATGTCGTTGACCAACAAGGCACAACATGGTCTCTTGTTTCTGTAGGCGTCACAAACAAACAGAAACTCCTGAAGCCAGTGAAAAAAGCCGGGCATCACTGAAGTTTTTTCGCAAGACAGGAAAAATCAATGTACATAGATTATCACATACACACAAAACGTTGTAGGCATGCTGAAGGGGAAATGATTGAATATGTCAGGAGAGCTGAAAATAAAAAAATCCAAGAAATGGGATTTTCCGACCATTGCCCTTATTTTCGCACTTTTAAAAAAAGTATTTCCCTGGAAAAAGTCGCCATGCCCCTTTCTGAATTACCATCTTATATAAAAGATGTGGAAAACGTCAGAAAAAAGACAAAAATCCCGATCAAACTGGGCTTGGAAGTTGACTTCCTGCCAGGGGATTTTTCTGCATTCAACATCCTTAAAAAATATGATTTCGATTATTTCATAGGTTCAATCCATTTCATTGATGAGTGGGGTTTTGACCAGGAAGAATTCCTTATCGAATTTGACAGGATGGGAAAGAAAAAGGCATATAGGCGTTACTGTGAACTGCTTGGTCAGATGGGAGACTCCTGTCTTTTCGATATTGTCGGTCATATCGATTTACCTAAGAAATTCGGGCATTACCCAAGCAAGGACATCTTTCCCTATTTTGAGAAAGCGCTGAAACGGATTAAAGCTGGCGGGATGGCTGTAGAAATAAACACATCGGGGCTTGACAGGGAAGCGAAAGAGATGTACCCTTCGGAGCACATCCTGAAACTCTGTTTCCAACAAAACATCCCCATCACACTTGGATCAGACGCACACAACCCCGAAGAAGTCGGACGATATTTTCCAGAAGCTAAAAAACTCCTAAAAAAAACAGGATATGATTCGATTGTAAAATTCACAAGACATCGATATGAAAGAATCAGGATTTAAACTCCAACGCCCTATCTTCTATTGAAAGTTATGGAATAGACCTTGTTCCGCAAAGAATCATCCTGTTTCAAGTCCCAGACTTCGTCTCCTGTTTTCCAATCCAATGCTACCAATACAAATTATTCAATTTTTTTAAAAAATTTTCATGCGTTCCATCGGGTCATTGGCTTTTATTATGACAGACTGATGGATTTTTAGACAGCCCATCACTTAAAGTGGAAAAAATCACGATGCTCTGGAGAAAAATTATCTTGAAAAGATTTCCTCTGATCAAAATCAACGACTGGATACCTGTTGCAGCTGATGTGATTTTAATACAGTATATATGACAACAAATCACTCTTCCCCAGTGCTTTGCCATGCCCTTGCCCTCTTTTTTTCAGCCTTCATCCTCTTATTCCTTAATATCTCCCTTTTTACAGCTTTAGGCCTTCCTGCTTTTAAACGTCGCTTTTTTTCTAGTTCTGCCCGTATGCGTAACCTTTCCTGTTCCCTTTTCTTTTGTAGTCTATCAGCCAAAATCTCTCTTGCACGTATCCTGTTCAAAAACTGTGAACGGCCTTCCATGCATTTCACTTCCATTCCGGAACGCTTATGGAAAAGCCGGACTGCAGTAGAAACCTTGTTCACATTCTGTCCACCTTTGCCACTCGAATGAATAAAACTTTCTGCTAAATCATTTTCAAGAACACCTAAAGACTTAAGCCGGGATTGTACTTCTTCAAGACTAGCAGATGACAGGTTCTTTTTCATGGTTACGCCTCCCAAAAAGGAGATTTAGGAGAAATGACATGTGCACGCTCATTCCAAAAACCTATGCTCCTTTTCCCGTCATCATGCACTTCAAGAAGTGATATGGATGTATTATCCATCTTGCTCAAACTAATTTTGTCATCCGTGGAGATTCCTAAAAAATAATTCAAGAGTAAACCAAATATTCCGAAATGTCCGAAAAGCAGGAAGGTCTTATCAGGAGAAGCCAACAGATCATCTATTAATGAAACAACACGAGTGGCTGGTGGAACCAAATAGGCATTATGCAAATCAGGACCAGCAATAGCAGGAAGAGTTGCAGACAATCCCTTGATACTCAAATAATAATCAGCGATTCCATAATCCCCTTCTATTAGACGAGAATCATAAACTGCCTTATTACCCTTCGGTCCTGCATACTGATAAGTCTGAATGGCCCTCTGCAATGTGCTGATAATGATCCTGTCAAAAAAAAATCCTTCAAAAAGCGGATTGAGCCGTTTGGCTTGTGCGACACCTAAGGGGCTTAAGCCAGGATTCAGGTCATCTTCCTTACATTCCCCTGTCTGAGCCAGACTTTCCCCATGACGGACCAAGTAAATCTTTTTCACTTACTCACCATACTTCTTCAATGCCTTCCAACCTATATCCTTCCTGAAATACATCCCATCAAAGTGGATGACTCCTATGGCATTGTAAATCTTATCCAACGCTTCCTGCAAAGTGCCAGCAGAACTTACTACATTCAAAACCCTTCCACCTGCTGTCACTAACGAGTTCCCCTTCAAAGCAGTACCTGCATGAAAAGCAATCACATCTGAAGTAAGCTTCTCGATACCCATAATAGCTTTCCCTTTCTCATAATCACCAGGATAGCCACCAGACGCCATGACAACACAGGCTGTATGCTTCTCTTCAAATTCTAAGACCACATCTTTCAATTTTTTATTTACAACTGCCATCATCAGATCAACAATGTCATTTTTCAGAACAGGAAGGATAACCTGGACTTCAGGATCTCCAAACCTGCAATTGAACTCAACAACACGAGGTCCTTGGCTCGTCATCATCAGTCCAGCATAGAGGATTCCTCTATATTCAATGCCATTTTTTTTAAGTCCGTCTACAGTTGGACGCAGTATCTTCTCCATGATCACTTTTTCCATGGCTTTGTCTACCAATGGAGATGGCGAATACGCACCCATACCACCAGTGTTGGGTCCCTTGTCACCATCAAAAATATTCTTGTGATCCTGTGCTGAAAGCAGAGGATAGATCGTTTCTCCATCCGTGATAGCCAGGACAGAAACTTCCTCACCACGCATGAACTCTTCTACAACAACTCTTCCCCCTGCAGCTCCGAATTTCTTGTCCAACATGATGTCTTTCAACGCTTTTTCAACTTGTTCGATAGTTTCACAGATCATCACACCTTTCCCTGCAGCAAGACCATCAGCCTTGATTACAAGGGGAAGCTCTTGTGAATAGGAATAGTCCATTGCCTTGGAAAACTCCGAGAATGTCGCATAAGCCGCGGTTGGTATATCATATTGTTTCATCAGCGTTTTTGCGAAATCCTTGCTGCCTTCCATCTGTGCTGCCAATTTGTTGGGACCGAACACGGCCACGCCTTCCTTAACTAGCACATCAGTCAATCCCATGACAAGAGGCTGTTCAGGACCTATGACGACCAGGTCAATCCTGTTCTCCTTCACCCAATGAACAACAGATGCATGATCATCAACATTGATAGTACTGATCACTTCCACAAGACCCGCAATTCCACCATTTCCTGGCATGCAGAATACTTTTTCAGCCTTCTTACTCTGGATGATTTTCCAGACAAGCACATGTTCACGGCCACCATTGCCAATCACAAGAATACGCATGTCAAACCTCACTGTTTCGATAAAGGAATATACATCAAGAAGCTTGAATTGTCAAAAGAAGTATGCACAAAAAAAAAGGCCCAGGAAATCTCCCGAGCCTGTAGGTGACCGAAACGTGTGGTTATCTGCCTTTCTTCATAGGTTTATTATTTCGGTCCTGATTGAACTTCTGCGCCATCTGATGCCTGCGTTCAATGCGAAGTTGTTCAAGCTTGGCACGTTGTTCTTTGGTCATGACATTTGCAACTTGTGCAACATGCAGGATCCTCTCTTTTCCCAACTCTGCCTGTATCTTGCTCATCTTGTCAGCAAGTTCATTGATCTTGGCCATATCAAGCGTATCCTTATCCATTTCCGTCTTAAGGTCTACAGTCATAATTTTCATTTCCGACTGCTTTCCTATGGTTGATTTCTGGTGCTCTGTCTGGAGAGCGTCAATCTTATTCTGTTGCTCTTCAGTCAGACCAATCTGTTTGATAAGATCACGTTCCATCATCATGAGGCGTGGCATATCCTCATCTGGTCCGCCTCTCATTCCTTCAGGACCAGCTGGTCCTTTCATATCATGAGGCCCTTGCCCTTTCTGAGCAAGAAGGTTCGTTCCTCCGATCAACAGAACAAAAGCCAACACCAACATCGTAACGTTTGAATTCTTTTTCATTGTAAACTCCTTATAGTTAATTTTTCAAGACCTGCCTTTTTCGTTGTCGGGACACCTCCTAAATGAAATGTTCAGCATTGCTGGCTAAAAAACTATAGTTCTCATAGACCTCTTCAATACTCATATCAAGTCCATTCTCATGCACATATTCATACAAGCCTTCATAAAGCGTATAGGCATTTTTCTCTGAAGGAGTCTCAATAAATGCAAGGACTATGTCGGGATTAGCCAACACATACTCTTCAAGACTTGCATAATCAATTTCCAGAGTAGACTGGGAGGCAGATCCCCCTTGCCATGGGAAAAAGAACAGTAACAATAAAATTGCAACACTGGAAAGTGCAATGGGAATCCAGCGCAACAGAAGACGTGGAGAATCCGACCGTTCAAGTCCAGAAACTGACGCTTGGATACGGCTTAAGAGCAAGGGGGATGGCTCGACCACGTCTTTTTTAAGACTTAATGCCAACTGTTCCATTTCATGAATACTGTCACAAGCCTGTGAATCCTTCCTGTCCTTCTCAAGACGAGTGGCAATCTCCTTGCTCAATCCAGGCTCTAGTTCGTTCTTCAGGTATTCAGAAAAATATATCTTCCATTTTTTTTTCATCACCAATTCTCCTTATTTTCTGGTTGGCGCATGGTTTTTCAGGAAAAACCGCATCTTTTTCAAAGCATGAAAGTAACTTACCCTGGCATTATTCTCTGTCACGCCTATTGACGCACCAATCTCCTTGAATGCCAATCCTTCATACATACGGAGAAGAAAAATCTCCTTCTGCCTGACATTAAGACGATTCAAGGCTTTTGCCATATCCTTCTTCAAAACCGATCTTTCATACTCCTTTTCTGGTTCAGAGGAAGACCTCAGGTTCTGAAAAACAGATTCATCAGAAGGATACTCGATTTTTTTAAGGGCTGTGAAGGCCGTATTCACCGCTATCCTATAAAGCCAAGTAAAAAGGGACGAATTGCCCTTGAACCTGGGCAATGCCTTATAAACCCTGATCCAGACCTCCTGAAGGATATCATCAAGGACTGCAGAACTGGGGACAAGAGGGCCAACAACCTTTACCAGACGGGGATTGTATTCATAAAACAGTCTTTCCAATCCTTCCTGCCCTTCATACATCGAAAGGTCAGTGGTAGATGTCACTTTCATGTTCTCAGTCATTTTCTATCCTTTCTGATTATTAGACTATCCCATTCTCAGAATGTTAATATTTTTTTTATAAACTTGATTTTTTCCTTTACTTTACCTATATTAATACTTAAGAGAACAATATGCAACTTCATAAAATCATTTCTATTGACCAAGTCCATTTTCTAAAGTCAAAAAAGAAAGAACAGGCACTAAAAGAACTTACGGAAATTGCCAAGAAAAAATTCAAAGTCAAACAGACTTCTAAAATACTGGCAGAAATACTGATTCGTGAAAAAGAATCTCCCACTGGATTCGGAAAAGGGATTGCCATTCCCCATTTCAAATTCCCCCAGGTAAACGACATCCTTCTCATTATAGGATTAAGTAGAAAAGGGATAAACTATCAGTCTGCTGACGGCATTCCTGTCAAAATCGTTTTTTTCATCATCGCCCCTGAAAAGAAGGAAAAGGAATACCTGGAACTCGTCTCAAAACTGATCAATTTTGTGAGCCGGGAAAACCTGATCGTACAGAATCTCGACTTTACATCCAAAGAACTTTTTATCGAACATCTCTCGGATTTCGACAGGTCAAAAGGAAGGGTTGTAAAATCAGCCGTATTGGAAAGCCTCCTGCAACTTGAAGAAGTCACAACCGAAATCAAGTCCTTGGAAAAAGAGGCTAACACCCAGAAAGATGCAGTGACAATACTCACAATGATACAAGACCTGAAAGCTAAAAAACGGAAAATTGAAGAGAAGATGGATAGACCGCTCCTGGATTCCTTCAACCGTCTAAACGAAAAATATGATGGAAGCATCAGTTCCAAGATATTCAACAATGCCTGTAGCCATTGTTTCTCAAACCCTTCAACTGCGGAAATCGTCCTTCTCAAACGTGGGGAAGTTGTACACTGTCCCACTTGCGGAAAAATCCTTTACATAATAATGTAAATCCCGAACATCCTCTTAATTTGCCTTGCATTGATCTACTATCTTCATGAACCTTCGGCCATACTCCACATAATTCCGATATTTCAAATCTTCCACAGCATTCTGTTTGGTTGCATCATGGAATACCACAGAAAGATGCGGTTCCATAGAAAAACCACCATCATATCCGGTCTTTAGAAGATCAGCTACTATCTCCCTGACTTTTCCATGGCCTTCGCCAGCAAAAGTATAATTCAGTTCAGGAAAAATACCCTCTGTCTCTTTTACAAAAAACACCATCCTTGATATGGACATACTCGATGAACTTTCTCACATTCCTATAAAATTCCAAAGCATCCTGCTTCTTTCCTTCCTCCCGCCTACTCCAATCCTTTGTTCCAACAGGATTCCCTGTATCAAAAACCAGCCTAATGGCAGGCGAATCTATATTTTCTAAAAGGTGTAATGTATGCTTCCATGACATGCCCCCATAATTCATACAGTTCTCATGGACATAGAGTACGCCTGCATCTTCGCATATTTTTACAAGATGATTTACTTTGCGGAAGACCTCTTTCTCAATTTCGGGACTATCCGGCACTGTATCCTTCACCACTGCAAAACTCATACATCTGATCATTTTTGTTCCGAGCTTTTTCATCCTTGGAATCGCTCTTTTCAACTCATTGATACTTGCCTGGAAATCTTCCTCTTTTCTAGGATCCTTTCCCCAATTGGCAATGTTGCTACCAAAACAGTTAACAGAAATTCCATCTTCCTGCAATTTCTCATATACCTGATCAAACGCTTCATCAGATATGTCGGTCATATTCTTTCCATCAATATTTCTCGTCTCAATATTCTTCCATCCCAGTTCTTTGGTTGCCTGGATCTGCCTTTCAATGGAAGAACCTGCTTCATCTGCAAATCCTGTAAAATACATTTTATGACTCCTTCATTTCAAACCTTACCTTAAACCTAATTTCCTCATATTGTCAAAGGATATGCGAGCAGAATCAAACATATCCCTGCCAGGAACCGGATCATCCTGCTCAACAACATACCATCGGACACCAGCTTTCTTACAAGCTTTTACAATAGCAGGGAAATCCATATTCCCTTCACCAATCTCACATACATGAGGCTTCCCTTGTATGACAGTATAATCCTTGAAATGAATGACATAGATCCGTTTCTTAAGTCCCAGAATGAGTTTCGCAGGATTACAACCGCCATGTTGCACCCAGTGAACATCCATTTCTGATAAAACATATCTGGGATTCGTTCCACTCATAAGCTCACTGAACATCGTCTTTCCAGTGAATTTCTCAAATTCTTGAGAATGGTTATGATAACCGAAACGTATTCCTGCCTGAGAAAGCGCTTTTCCTGCCTTTTGCAATGCCTGTATGAGAAAAGAAATGCCTTCTTTATTGAAATAGTCACCTGGCCAACCTAAGGCTGTGAACGGACATTCCAAGGTCTTCAATTTTTTGATAACAGCTTCCGTGTTTTCAGTCAAATCTTTCAAGTTCTCATGTGTTGCCACACAGAAAAGACCATGTTTATCCAACAACCCTTTTACTTCTTCAGGGGAAATAGGGCCAATACCTGAAACCTGGACTGCTTCATAGCCGATATTTTTCAGTTTTCCTAAAGTCTCATCAAGAGCTTCCTTTGTCTTGCAGTAATCCCTGAGACTGTACAACGTTACAGCGATTTGTGTTTTTGGGGCTTTCATTTTTCTCTCCTATTTGAATGAACTTGACATATCTTGAACGACAGCTGGTTTGATTTCCGGTTTCACATATCTTGATTTTTTCTTAAGTTTTTCCAAAATTGATGGGAACTTTTTCAGGTCATTAGGGATTGAAACCGGCTTCTTTGTAAGACCTGACATGAGCATCGCATTGGCAAGCATCACTGACTTTATACCTTCTTCTGCAGGAGCAATCAAAGGCTCATTTTTCAGGATTGCGTCCCTGAAATTCTTGAGGATCCCGACATGTTGCTCACCAACGCTATCAAAACCATATTCAATGACCTCCTTTTCAGGAGTCCTGAAAGATCCTTTATCTGTCTTACAAAACTGTGACATGGGAACCTTGTTCTTTGTAAATGTGATTTTCTGTGACTCAAAAACGACTTTCCCGTTTTCAGCTGTTATCTCGAGCCGATTCGTTCCTGGAGCTTCCCCTGTTGATGCTATAAAAACTCCTGTAACGCCACTCTGATACTCGAAAAGAGCAGTCACTTCATCTTCCACTTCAATATTATGAAATTTACCAAGGTTCGCATTGGCTATCACCTTGTCAGGCATTCCTATGAACCACTGGAAAAGGTCGATATTATGTGGACACTGGTTTATCAAAACACCCCCACCTTCACCTTTCCAAGTAGCTCTCCATCCGCCAGATGCATAATAAGCCTCTGTCCTAAACCAGTCTGTTATAATCCAACTGACCCTTCTGATTTCACCAAGCTCTCCAGTATTGATCATCTCCTTTATCTTGATAAAAGCGGGATTTGTCCTCTGATTGAACATGGCAGCAAACTTCTTCGTCTTATCCTTGTGGGCTCTGATAAGACGTTCAGCGTCTGTCATTGTAACTGAAATCGGCTTCTCAACAAGCAAGTGCAATCCGTTCTCCAGAACATCTATACCTATTGTTGTATGATCATAATGTGGTGTTGACACAAGTACTGCATCAACCAGACCTGAACGGATAAGTTCCCTGCTGTCAGAAAATTTCTTGACCTCCATGTCTTTGATACGATTCGGATCAATATCACAGACTGCTGTAACGTCCATCCCCTCAATATTCCTGCAATTGTTGAAATGCGAAGTCCCCATATTCCCAACACCGATAATACCTAAACGTATCTTGTCCATAGCCATTCTCCTTGAGGATTATCCAAAAATAATATCCGGCTTGATATAATGCTGTATCTTCTCCTGTGGCTTTTCCAGGATACGCTCCAGGATTTCAGCAGCACGTTTTCCAACAGCTTCTGTCACAGATCCTGTTGATGCTATAGGGAAAGGATACGTTCCTGGCTTAATGGTCTGGAACTTTGCCAGTATGAAATCCTTACCGACTGTCAATCCTTTTTCCTGAATCCTTGTAATGATAGGACCAAGCGAAGCTTCATCAACAACAAGTGCGTCTGGAAAAGGATCAGAAGATGAAAATTCATCATAAAAAACCGATTCATGGTTGACAGGCAATAACCATGCCTGTTTTTTCACAAATTCCAGTCCCGATTCAAGAAGCCCTTCAAGATAACCAATATATCTGCGTTCAGGAAAATGATACCTTCCAAATGTCAATCCGAAATAAGCAATCCGGGAACAGCCTTTCCCTGCAATAAATTTGACAAGCTCTGAAACTATCGTTGAATTGGATATGGAAACAAATGACGATTCAGGGATATCCCTATACAAGACCAGATGTGGAATTCCCTGTTGTTGGACTTCATGCAATAATACCCCATGTTCTATATCCGGCATTATAAAAACAATAGCCTTCTGGTGCTTGCATTTTTCCCAGACCCCTGGAAATTTCACTTCGTCATAACTATAGAATTTGACTGTCTCCTTATTGGACAACTGAGTCATGAATGAATAAGCTATTTCCTGCTGCATGGAATGTTCTTCCATATTCCTTGAAATTATGGCTATCTGCCCTCTGACGTTTGATGCCTTTATCCCAGCTACGTATGTACCTGCCCCTCTTGAAGCTGATAGAATTTTTTTTTCTATTAGAAACGTTACAGCAGCATCTACAGTGGCTCGTGCACACCCGAATTTCTTCATCAATTCCTGCCGTGAAGGAACAAGGTCTCCTGCTTTGATCCTGCCACTCCTGATCTCTTCAAGCAGATAATCCGTAATACCTGTTTTTTTATTCATAGTTGCCTGCCTACTTGCCTATAATAATATATAAATATGCTGATGTCAAGTTTTTTTTATTTTTTTTATCTAAAATATCGGATTTATCGAAGTAAGGCGGGGGAGAACTTCACAAGACGCGTTCCCCTATAATAATATCGCAGTATGTTCTTATAACTTATTCCTTCGTCACTCATGTTCTTTCCACCCCATTGGCATAATCCTATACCATGCCCCCACCCTCGTCCTTCAAAAACAAAACTTTCCCGCTCGTTTTTTACAGTAAAAAGCAATGACCGTAATTCTGACGTGCCCATAATATTTCTGAATTCATTTCCACGCATCACTAAGGATTGATTTGCATTCTTCAGTTCGACTTCAGCGACCCTGCGTGATTTTGTCAGCTTCCTAATCCTGATTTCAGTGGGAACCATGTGTTTTCCTTTTGACACCAGTTTCTTAGCAACAGCCTCCCTGGAAACCTTCCATTCCCATCTATAATTGGGAGACTCCTTGCAATGATCACAGACAACAGAACGAAGATAAGGGATATCCCTGCCCCAGACAGAGCCAACATCCTCAGTCATTCCTCCACAGCAGGAATGATAGTAAACTTCTGCAAGCCTATTCTTGAACATCAATACTTCTCCACGCGTCTTGTCCACAAGACTGTTGACACGCGCGTCCTCAATAGACTGACCAACATAGACCTGAGAGAACGTAGAGTCATCAAGATCGAACATCATTCCCCGCTTGGACTTATATTTGCCATTCATGGCGAATGTCCGAGCCAATACAGCTTGGGCTTTTATAATTTCATCGCTCCACCCCTTGGAAACTTCCTTAGGCACAACACCATAGAGATATTCTTCAATTTCAATCTCATTGATTACACTGATTTTCCCTTTTTCCACATGGATGATAAGGTCTCCCCTGTAAGGACGGCCATTCAACTTCAACAGTGATGAGCTTCTTAAAAAGACGTCAACAGCAGGAATAACGGTCATCCCGACATTTACTTTTCCAGCCCTTTGTGAAAACCTGTGCTGTCTTCCTGATGCAAGTTTCTGCCATTCAACCCCATCCTTATCACAGATTCGTATCGGTGATGAGGAAAAAACCTGTGCGTCAACCACAGAGCGTAATAGCAATATCCTTATTTCGTCAGCTGGAGAGTTGTCACAAAAAACAACAAGCAGACAGGCAACATTCAGAATCAAAACTTTAAAAAAGCTCATTCTGTTTTCCAATCATTGAAAGATTAAGATGGCGGTATGCCAATTCAGTAGCCACCCTTCCTCTATTTGTCCGTTTTATGAACCCTGATTGGATAAGGAAAGGTTCATAAACATCTTCTATTGTTTCCCTGTCCTCTCCCAGCCCTACTGCCAAAGTATCTACACCAACAGGACCTCCTGAAAATTTCTCAATAATCATGGAGAGGAACCGTCGATCCATGACATCCAAACCGGAATTGTCCACTTCCAGTTTTTCCAAAGCGTTCTTTGCGCTTGCCAAATCTATCATAGTCTTTCCATCAACCTGGGCAAAATCACGGATTCTGCGTATTAGCCTGTTTGCGATGCGCGGGGTTCCCCTGCTACGCCGCGCAACCTCAAGACAGCTTTCCTCATCAATGGCAATATTCAATATGGATGCAGAACGGCTAATAATAAGAGAAAGGTCTTCAGGTCTATAAAAATCAAGGTGAAGGCTGATTCCAAAACGAGCCCTTAAAGGAGCTGTCAAAAGTCCTGTCCGGGTTGTAGCTCCTATCAATGTAAACTGGGGAATTTTTAGGTTAACAGATTTTGCAGAAGGACCCTGCCCAATCATAATATCCAGCTTAAAATCTTCCATTGCAGGATAAAGGATTTCTTCAACGGCCGCAGGCAACCTGTGTATTTCATCTATAAATAGACAATCAAATTCCTGCAAAGATGTCAGTATGGAAGCAAGATCACCAGAACGAGTGATGACTGGAGCAGAAGTTGTCTTAAAGCCCACACCCAGCTCGCGTGACACGATATTTGCCAATGTGGTCTTTCCAAGTCCTGGAGGACCTTCCAACAGGACATGATCAAGACTTTCCTTGCGTTGTTTTGCAGCCTTGATATAGACTGACAGGTTTTCCTTCAACTTCAACTGGCCTATAAAATCAGAAAGCCTTGCAGGTCTGAGAGTGACCTCTGCAGAATCCTCAACTGTCAGGTTAGGTGAAGTGATATGGGATGTGTCAGACATGCATCACGCTCCCCGACCAAGATACTTCAACGCTTCGCGGATCTTATCTTCCAGACCTTTTTGAGATTTCACTTCAGGTTTCTGCATGATTTTGTCAGCTTCCTGTGTCGTATATCCCAATGAGAGCAAAGCCATCTGAAGGTCGTCATCCTGTGAGATCCCATGACCGATCTCACCATGACCAAGTCCCATCTCCTTGACTTTTCCCTTCAATTCAAAAAGGATTTTCTCTGCCTTCTTAGGACCAATCCCGTTTATTTTTTTTAACTTGTCAATGCTCTGTTCCTGGACATGGAAACGAAGTTCATCAGGCGTGAGATTTGAAAGCAGGATCAGCGCCAGCTTAGGACCAATTCCGGACACTGAAAGCAAAAGTTCAAACAGGGAAAGTGTCTCCTCATCTTTGAATCCATACAATTCCATCCTGTCTTCCTTATGGATAAGAGAGGTAAACAATACCGCTTTATCATGAAGGTCAGGTAATGCATTGAAAGTAGTCAAGGGAATATTCACTTTATAACCTACTCCATTGACATCAAGAATGACATGTCCAGGTTTTTTCTGCAAAACATGCCCATTGAGACGACTAATCAAGAGGAGCTCCTAAAAGACCCGAAACTAAGGAATAATACTAAAAGCACGGAAGATAATCAAATTTGAAAAGGTTCAGCATGTTAGAAAACTTTTTGCAGCGCAACCAACAATTCTTTCTTTGTAAAAGGCTTCTGCAGGATACCGTTTAATCCCTGTTCCATCAGGCTATGAGCCTCTTCGCTTACACTGTAACCAGTAGCTAAAAGGACACGCATCTGGGGATCGATTTTCCTGATTTCTGTGAAAACATCATTTCCCCTCATCTCTGGCATAATCATATCCAGCAGGACAAGATCAAACTGTTTTGGATCCTTTGTAAACAGTTCAACAGCTTCCCTGCCATTCTTACAGGTCACAACCGTAAATCCTTCCTGCTGCAACATCAAAGCCGCAGTCAAACGTATATCTTCCTCATCATCTACAAGAAGGACAGTCTTAGATCTTTTCCCAAGGTGATTGACAACCGCATCGTTATTATGATTCATGATGATTGATTCATGTATTAAAGGCAAATAGAGAGTAAACATGCTTCCTTTCCCAGTCTCAGAGTCTACTGTCATACATCCTTTTAATCCTTTCACAGTCCCATAGACTGCGCTTAGACCAAGACCTGTGCCTCCACCTTTTTTCTTTGTCGTAAAGAAAGGTTCAAATATCTTCTGGCGAATATCTTTTTCAATGCCACATCCAGTATCTTTGACAGAAAGCAACAGGTACTCACCCGGTTTCATGTCAATGGATTTCTTTTTGCATTCAGCCTCATCAAGAAGAATGGTCTCTGTGCGGAAAAGCATAGTACCACCATTTTGCATTGCATCTCTTGCGTTTAATGCCAGGTTTAAGACAGCATTCTGAAGTTGGGTAGGATCGCCTTTGACAGTCGATGGAGAAGCTTCTTTTTCCTGAATGATCACAATACGCTTATCAATGCTGTGCGACAAAAGACTGACCACTTCATCTATGATGGCATGCATATCCACAGTGATGGACAGATAATCTCCCTTATGGGCAAATGCAAGAAGTTTGGCAGTAAGATCAGCAGACCTTTTCGCAGCCAGGGCAATTTTTCTTGCATAATCCTTTGCTTCATCAATCGACTCTACACCGTTTTCTATGAGATCTGAATATCCCAGGATTCCCATAAGCTGATTATTAAAATCATGGGCTACCCCCCCAGCTAATTGCCCTATAGCTTGAAGTTGTTCAGATTGCCTTAACTGTTCATTCAAATGAAAATTCTCAATTTCAACTGTTTTCTGTTCAGTCACATCGTGCGATATGACAGCCACCCTGAACCCATTTCCCACATGTATAGGGAACATGACCTGATTCAACCATCTTTTGGAACCATCAATCTTTTGGATCACTGTTTCAAAATTCTTATTGAAAATAGAAGACATTCCCGTTTTTAGTCCTTGCAACAAAGATCTTCGGAAAGAGTCCATCTGTTCAATATCCCGATCTGCATCCAACCCTCTTGAGAAATGGATTTCCCAGAATGGTTTCCCCATCACTTCCTCTTTAGCCAATTCCCAAATCCTCTCCTGAGCAGTATTCCATTCCATGACTTTTCCTGTCTCATTGACAAGTACAAATCCTGCTGTTGCCTGTTCAATAAGGGAGCGGAATTTTTCTTCACTGTGCTGTAAAGCCTCTTCAACAGCTTTCCTGGACGAGACATCACGCAAAACAAATATAATTCCAACATTTACACCTTTGGAATCTTTCAATACCTCAGCATTTATTTCAGAATAAAAACTTGAGCCGTCCTTACGCAAAATCCTATATTCCGCAACTCCTGTATAATTCCCCTTCAGCATTTCCGAAACAAGATAACCGGCTTTTTCATGGTACTCTGGTGCCACAAATTCAAAATAATTCCTACCTATCATCTCATCAACAGAGGAGTACCCGCACATTTCAGGAGTCTTGAGGGAAAGCTCCTTCACAATCCCATTCATATCGACAACAGCAATGCCATCAGGCGAAGTATTGATAATCGCCTTCCAACGCTCTTCATTTTCCTTTATTTTATTCTCTGAAGCTTTACGTTCTGAAATATCCCTGACAAGGACAATAATCCTGTCCTCATACATGATTTTTGTCCTGCGCATTGTCACTTCCACCCATATAAGACAGCCATCTTTCCTTTTTCCCAACCATTCGAAAACCTCAGGTTCTTTCCCTGCAAGCATGATTTTTTGATACGCTTTCTCTGGGATGTAATCAGGATGCCCTGAATCAAAGTCATGGGGTGTTGAATCAAGCGCTTCTTCATAGGTCACTCCATACATTTCGAGCATCCGATGGTTCACATCCAGAATCTTACCTGTTCGGGCATCATGGATGAAAAGCGCATCATTCACTGAATCAAAAACAGCCTTAGTCCAAGCTTCCTTTCGGATCACCTCATTGATCAAAGAACGTCCATTCAGGACCAACAGGTAAAGGCCTGCAAAACAACTGTTCAAAAGAAGGAACATGACTGCTACAGTTCCCCAATTGTTTATTGTATGAAAGAAGAGATTTGGAGCAAAAAAATACGTAATCATTAATCCTATATTGAGAACAATGGCATGTGCAAGTATCAGTTCCTTGCGCAGATATACGGAAACCATTACAATAGAAAGAAAAATCATCATGTATGAATTCACATCTGAAGGTGAAAGAACGCTTAAAAAAATCGCTCCTAAAAATATGAGTAAAGCTGTGATGAATCCACGTATAAGACTTTTTATTTTGAGGAAATATAGCCCTACAAAAATAGAACCTGTGCAAAGTGCAGGCAAGGAATAGAGGACAATCTTTTTCAAAGAACCAAGATTGGTGAGTATATTGATTATGATATCAAGACAGATCAGGACTGTTGCAATAATGAGGATAATCCGATCTGCACGTCTTAAATCGTATTCTCTGCCTGAATCAAGTGGCATATTTTCTCCTCTTATCCAACTTATTACCCTACTTGAGCACAGACCTCAGACCTTCCTGTTCATCCGAAGTGTATACACATTGCCGTTCACAGAATCTCCTTCGGATGACATTTTGTCATAAACCTCCCTGACCGGACCATAAGTCAACCTATGTATGGGGAGAAGGCCTTTTGTATTGATCGCTTCACAATGAGACTTCGTCGGGTAACCCTTATGCCGGGCCAGTCCATAACCTGGATATTTCAAATCGAATTTCTGCATGATCCTATCCCGAGTCACTTTGGCAATGACAGAAGCAACAGCGATAGAAAGGACCTTTTGGTCTCCTTTTATGATTTTTTCCTGGGGAGTATCTGTAAACCTGAGTTTCATACCATCAACAAGCAGGACATCCGGCTTGCAAGGAAGTTTCTCAATGGCTTTTTTCATGGCAAGCTGTGTGGCTTGGAAGATATTTATCTGGTCGATTTTTTTATGGTTGACAATACCAATCCCATAAAGGACTTTTGAGGCAAGAATCCTATCGAACAACTCATCCCTTTTCTTTTCTGAAAGCATTTTGGAATCCCTAATACCGAAATTCTCAAAATCATCGGGCAATATGGCTGCTACAGCCACAACAGGACCAGCCAGTGGTCCACGCCCGGCTTCATCTATCCCTGCGATATGGCAAAAACCCTGCAAAAGATATTTTTTCTCATATTCCAGTGTCGGATCTTTGCCGTTCATGACAGGTCAGTTTGAGGAAACGATATTACTTCGTTTCCTCAACAGCAGGAGACTGAGCTGCTGCAATAGCAGCGGCATCTGCGGCTTCCTGCTCTGCGGCCTCTTTGGCACCTGCATCAAGAGCTTCCATCTGCTGACGGACAAGCAATGTCTTCTTATTATCTGTCTTGAAATGGGACGCTTTTGCCCCCTTCACACCACGCAGATAATAGAGTTTTGAACGACGTACTTTTCCAGAATGAAGCACTTCCACTTTCTCAACTTTTGGTGAATGAAACGGAAAAGTCCTTTCCACGCCAACACCATAGGAAATCTTGCGCACTTTGAAAGTCCTGCGAAGCCCCGCACTTTTGAAACAAATCACTATGCCCTCAAAAGTCTGGGTTCTTTCCTTGTCGCCTTCCTTGATCTTGAAGTGGACCTTGACTGTATCTCCCACTGAAAAAGTGGCCTGTTTTTTCTTCTTCTTCAGCTTCTTTTCGATTTCAATGATATTCATCTCTTATCTCCTTAATAGGTCAGGTCTGTTGACCTCTGTATTCTTGATCTTACTTTTTATCCGCCAATCATGGATCTTCGCATGGTCTCCTGAAAGCAAGACCTCAGGGACTTTCCACTTCATGAAGACTTCCGGCCTGGTGTACTGGTCATATTCCAGGAGACCGTCTTCAAAAGATTCGTCCTTATGCGATTCGCTGTTCAGGAGGCTCCCCTCAATCAACCGCGTTACTGCGTCAATAAAAAGGAGACACCCATACTCTCCGCCAGTGAGGACATAGTCTCCCACACAGAGTTCGTAGTCAGCGCAATGATCCACAATCCGCTCGTCAATACCTTCATAATGACCTGCTACAAGAATGAAGCGTTTATGCTTCACTAATTCCCGCAACAGACCCTGATCCATCTTCCGGCCCTTTGCCGAGAAGAGAACCACTTTTGCTGTCCTGTGTTTCTTCTTGAAATGACGGATGCCATCGTATAAAGGTTGTGGTCCCATGATCATTCCAGCACCACCACCATACGGCTTGTCATCCACCCTTCCATGCTTGTTCTTAGTAAATGTACGGATATCCGAAACATTCACTTCAATGATCTTCCGCTCCAAAGCCCTTTTCAGTATGGATACCTTCAGGGGACTTTCAAAAAAAGCAGGAAAAAGCGTCAGGACATCAAAACTTCGCATTCCGAATCTACTCGATAACTTCGAGCATAACCCGTTTGTCTGACCCTTTTGCCATGGCAAACAGCAATGTACGGATGGCCATCACTATCCTGCCACCTTTGCCGATCACCTTGCCAACATCAGACTTATTAACACGAAGTTCCAGAATGATGGAACGCTCGCCTTCAATCTCTGTAAGGTTCACTTCATCAGGATTGTCAACAAGACGTTTCACAAGCATTTCTACTAGACCTTTCGCATCAGCCATGTTTAGGCTCCTTTTGCAGCCTGCTTGACGATCTTCTTCACAGTTTCAGAAGGTTGCGCACCTTTTCTGATCCATTCCGCATAAGCGGTCTGGTTCACCTGGGACTTCTTCTCATCCGTCCAAGGCTGGTAAAAACCAAGATCTTCAATGGATTTCCCATCACGTTTTGCGCGGCTATCCATGACAACAATTCTGTAGAAAGGCTGTTTCTTTTTGCCTATTCTCTTCAATCTGATTGCAACTGCCAAGACAGTTACCTCCTCTTCATCGAAATGATATCTTTCACATCGAAATTTTTCTTCTTGCTCATCTTCTTCATCATGTCCTGCATGCCAAAGAAGCGCTTCATCAGGATGTTCACGTCCTTCACGTCACAGCCACTTCCTTTGGCGATACGCAACCTGCGCCTAAAATCGACTATGGACGGCTTCAACCTTTCGGTCGGAGTCATGGACTGGATCATCGCCTTGAAATGCAACATCTCCTTCTTGTCCACAGAGTCAGCTGAAATCTCTTTCGGCAACCCCGGTATGTTCTTGAGCAACGCGCCCAACACATTTCCTTTCTCAAGAAACGAGAGACTCCTCAGAAAATGGTTGAAATTGAAATCCTTCGGATCAGTGACATCCGCGAGGTTTTCCTCTTCAATCGATTTCTGTATCTCCTGAACAGCCTTGATATCAAACTCAAAGACATTCATGATACGATTTGCGACAGTCTCACCTTTGAAAGGCTCGATGTCCATAATCTTTTCGCCAGTGGTCATGAACGCAACAGGCAAACCTGTCATGACTTTCACAGAAAGGACAAGTCCGCCACGGCTATCGCTGTCCATCTTTGACAGGATGATATGGTCAATACCGACAGCTTCGTGCATCGCCTTGACAAGCTCAACACCTTTCTGTCCCTCACCTGCATCAACGACCAGCAACCTGTAATGAGGATTGATCTGCCTGACAACTGCTTTCAATTCATCCATCAAAGCAGCATCAGAATCAAACCTTCCTGCCGTATCATAAATCACAAGCCTGTGATCATCATTGATGACAGACTCTGCCTTTGTCACAAGCTTAGGAAGTGATTTCTCACTCTTGTCATGATAAAGGCTGATGCTGTTCGCACCACAAAGACTTATGAGCTGGTCAATCGCAGCAGGACGCGTAAGGTCTCCTGCCACAATCAACGGATTATATTTCGAATAGAACTTCGCCAGCTTTACCGCAGTCGTTGTCTTTCCTGAACCATTCGCACCGAACAGGACGAGCCTGTTTATACGGTCTGGTGGAAGGACTGGAACTGCATTATCAGCACCGAGCAAATCCGTCATTTCATCGTGGACAATCTTGATGAAAAGCTTAGCAGGAGTCATGGAGGTCATGACTTCCGTGTTGAGTGCCTTCACCTTGACAGATTCCACAAACTGTTTGACTACGGAGTAATGGACATCCGCTTCAAGGAGAGCGAGCCTGATCTGGCGAACTGCTTCCTTGATATTGTCTTCAGTCAGTTTGCCATAACCTTTTATGTACTGGACGACCTTCTCGATCTTCCTGCTGATATTCTCGAACATAGTCCGCCAAAAATGTCTAAACAGAATTGAGGATTAAAATAGCACTTTTAAAGGGATTTGTCAAGAATAGGGAATTTAAAATCACCCTACACTAAATGCTAAATGGGGACGGTTCTCTTTATTCGCCCACTAAATGGGGATCCACTAAATAGGGACGGTTCTCTTTATTCGCGCCCCATCCACTCTTAATTCTCTACTATACACCATAACAGCAGGGGGCTGGTCCTACCCCTTAGGATGGATAATAGATGCGCAGGAATTAATACCAGGTCTACACTCTTTTGCCAACATGCTAATATACACAATAGGTTTATTTCGCGTTATTAAAAAGGGAGTAAAATAGGGACGGTTCTCTTTTTCTTAGCGGACCCAACTCGTATATGTCTTCGACCTATGAAATCACTGATTCAGCGGTGTAAAAAATATCCAGACCTGGCACCTTTTTAATAATTTGACAAACCTACACTTTTCACGTTACACTTTACCAGACCAAACAAAACTAATATACGAGGACTTTATGAACCCCAAAATCAACCTTTTAACCTTACTTGCAGTAATCCTTTCTTTTTCTATAATAAAAGCGGATGTCTCACTTCCATCCTTCTTTTCGGACAACATGGTCCTCCAAGCAGATGAACCGATTCCCATCTGGGGAACTGCCACGCCAGGTGAAAAAATCAATGTCACTTTGGGAAAAATAACAATACCAACACAAGCTGATACTGAAGGCAACTGGAAACTCATCTTTCCCCCTCTGATAGCAGACACGAAAACTGAAATGATTATTGAAGGGAAAAACAAACTCGTACTAAAAAATGTAATCCTTGGAGATGTCTGGTTTCTTTCAGGACAATCCAACATGGAGATGGAATTGAAAGATTGCACAAACCTGCAACTTGCACTGGCTGATGCGAATTATCCTTCAATCCGCTTTTTCAGGAATGCCCACAACCTGGCAGCAGAGCCTATCAACAATGCGAATGGTTCGTGGCAGACCCTTTCCCCACAGACAGCTCCATCGTTATCAGGGGTTGGTTTTTATTTCAGCCGAGATATTTTTAAAAAAACCAAAAGACCTGTCGGACTCATCATTTCTGCATGGGGTGGAACTCCTGCAGAAGCATGGACTCCCAAAGAAGGGTTGCAATCCAAAGGCTTCACTGCCATGCTAAACCTGGCTGAAAAACAGAAAAACGCAAATCTTATTTCGCTTGAATCACTCTCAAAACAGGCAGAGCTACTTGAAAAAACCAAGGACTTAGAAGATCCAGTTGACACGCCAGAACAGCAGACATGGGCTTTGCCAAAAACACCTGTTAAAAAGTGGAAGACGATGTCACTTCCCCAACAATGGGAAAAAGCAGGACTTCAAATCGATGGTGTAGTCTGGTTCAGAAAAGAGATCAAGCTTCCCAAAAACTGGGCAAGAAAAGAACTGGTCTTGGAACTTGGAGCCATAGATGATTTTGATACTACATACTTCAACGGCATACAAGTAGGAGCTGTAGGTCCAGCAGTAAAAAACTGGTGGATCCATCCAAGAAAATATATTATCCCTGCGAATCTTGTAAAAGCAGGAAAAAATGTGATTGCTGTGAGAGTCTTTGACAATTATCTTGGGGGCGGTTTCATCGGAGAAGTCCAGGAGATGAAAATTTCCCTCTTGGACAAAACCGGGAACCCCATTTCTTTGGCAGGGACCTGGGCATATCAGGTGGCTTATGGCGAGGACAGATCCATGTTCATGCAGAACATCCAGCACACACCAACAGCATTATACAACGGCATGGTGGCCCCCTTTATCAAAACTCCCATCAAAGGTGTTCTCTGGTATCAAGGCGAATCGAATGCTGACAGGGCTTGGCAATACAGGACGCTGTTCCCCACAATGATCGAATCATGGCGCAAGGCATGGAACCGGGATTTCTATTTTTATTTTGTCCAACTTGCCAATTTCATGCAACAAAAAAATGAAACAGGCGAATCCGTTTGGGCAGAACTCCGTGATGCCCAGGCATCGGCATTAAAACTTCCAAAAACCGGAATGGCTACGGCTATTGATATTGGAGATGCGAATGACATCCATCCAAAAAACAAAAAGACATTGGGAGAACGTTTAGCCAAGATAGCGGGAAAAGAGATTTTCAACATACCAGGAGAGGCTTATGGGCCAACATACAAATCCAGCGCTATAGAAACCATCGCCATACGGATCTCTTTCAACAACGCAAAGGATCTGAAAACAACAGATGGACAACATCCCACAGGCTTTGCAATCGCAGGCGCTGACGGCATTTTCAAATGGGCCAATGCAAAGATAGACGGTGAATCCGTGATTGTCTGGAATGACAAGATCAAATCTCCTGTTGCTGTCCGATACCTGTGGGCTGACAATCCGAAATGCAACTTGGTTAACGGAGCAGGATTACCTGCGTTTCCTTTCAGGACAGACACATTCAAACTGACAACAGAAGGGAAAGAGTGATTTTCCCAAGGAAAAACAGATGCAAGAAACAATAGAAACAGGAATAAAAACACTGGGTGAATGTCCCTATACATCCCCGATTGATGCCCCTTATTTCATAGATGATTGCCAACGAATACTTCTCCATACAGAGTTAAACGAAATCAAATCTGAACTTTGCAAGGAACATGGGAAAGTGGAATCATTCGAGAATGCAGGACCAAGGAAAAAAATCCATTTTGATCCCGCACATACCTCAGTCGCTATTGTGACATGTGGCGGATTATGTCCTGGACTTAACAATGTCATCCAATCTGTTGTGCGTCAGCTCTGGCATGGATATGGAGTGAAAAACATCTGGGGAATTCCCTATGGTTATGAAGGATTGAATCCCGCAGCAGGTCACGAGTGGATCAGACTTGATCCTGAACTTGTCGACGATATCCATGATCAGGGTGGAACCATTCTTGGCTCATCACGCGGGAATCAGGATGTCTCTGTAATGGTGGATACTCTAGTAGAAAAAAAGATACAGATCCTCTTCACACTCGGTGGGGATGGGACACTCAAAGGGGCATCTGCAATAGCCAAGGAGATTGAAAAAAGAAAACTGGATATTTCAGTCGTTGGAATACCAAAAACCATTGACAATGACATCAACTATATCGATAGGACATTCGGATTTGAGACTGCTGTTGCTGTGGCGACTACAGCAGTGAAAGGCGCTCATGCCGAAGCGAAAGGTGCCAAGAACGGCATTGGTCTTGTAAAGGTCATGGGCAGGGATTCAGGTTTCATCGCAGCTTATGCGGCTCTTGCTTCAAACGAAGCAAACTATGTCTTTGTACCAGAAGTCCCTTTCACTCTGGAAGGTCCCAAAGGATTCTTAGACCATCTGAAAGCAAGGTTAGAAAGGAAAAAACACGCAGTCATTCTTGTTGCTGAAGGTGCAGGGCAGGAATTCTTCAGCACAGAAAAAAAGCAAGATGCTTCAGGAAACCTCCTCCATAACGACATTGGCATATACCTGCGAGATTCCATAAAAAACCATTTCAAGAAAGAGAACTTCCCCATTTCAATGAAATACATCGACCCAAGTTATCTGATACGCAGTGTTCCTGCATCTGCAGATGATGCAGTATTCTGCATCATGCTCGCACAGAACGCGGTGCATGGCGCCATGGCAGGAAAGACAGATTTCATGGTGGGAAGACTGAACAACTTCTTCACCTTCATTCCTCTGCACCTTGCTATAAGCCAAAGGAAAAAAATCGATCCCAAAGGATATCTCTGGACAATCGTCAAAGGGGCAACTGGCCAACCGGATTTCAGCTAACTTTCCTAATTTACAGTGGGTCATATCATCACCCGTTACAGTGGGGCATGACCCACTGTAACGGCACACAATGGGACGCCAAGTTCCTTATTTAAATTTGTCATTATGAATTGAAACAACATTTATAAAACTATCTATTGTTTTTTGCAGTTCCTGGCTTTCCTCTAAACCATGTTTTTTTCTGTTATTTCTTACATAATTTATAGTTTTCCCCAACTGTCTATTAGAAAGAATAGGCACAACATGAAATTTTCGCGCCCATAAATGATTTTGGGTCATTCCATGTTTTTGTTTTGAGGAGGTCTCTTTATCAAAAGGATAAAGTCCTGGCACAGTCATACCAATAGCAATATTATAAGTTCTAGAACTTATTGATTTTATTTTACCAATTACCGAAGGTAATTCACTCCGATTAATCTCCATAACCAAGTGTACATGATCAAAACAAATATTGAATGCATATAGAAGAAGGTTATCAGCAAGCACTGTTTGTGCTATGGACTTTGTTACTATTAACTCCCCGTCGCTATCCAGACAAACCCCATCTTTAAATTTGACTCGACACTCTAACATCCTTTCAGTTATTCTAGAAAAATAAGTTACAAAAGTAACATGCCAAATTCCCACACTAAAATCCTTTCTACAGAGCCAAAACAGCATAGCTTTCCTATTCTACAGTGGGTCATGGCCCACTGTCACAGAAAAAGCTATGCCACCAACTGTCACAGGGGAAGCTATGCTTTCCTCATTCCTCGTAAAACTTCATGGCATATTCTGAAATGACTTTTCTCCTGTCTTCCGCATAATCCTTATGGAACCAAAGCCTTTGTATCTTATTCGCTGATGATGGCTGTTTTATCCGAATCTGCGTCATATTGTTCTCGATGGCAAAACGCATGGCTTCTTTCCCAGTCTCACCAAGCCCCTTGTTTCGTTTCTTTCTTACGATCACTCCCCCGCTCTTTTTAACTCTAGCTTCAAGCTTTTCATAGTCATCGTCATCAATGCAAAAATACAAGGTCGTCTTGTCTTTCTCTTTCGCTTCCACCTCATATAAAGGAGCGCTGGAAATGTTGATAAATCCCAAATCAAACAACTCTGGCCAGTATTCGTAGAAAAACGAGAGCAGGAGACTGCGGATGGCATAACCATCAAAGTCAGCATCCGTGATGATACTCACTTTTTCGTAATTCAGCTCTTTCAAACTCTTAACTTTCTTATCCAAAGGCAAACCAAGAATAGCCACGATATTTTTCATTTCCTCATTGGCCATCGCCTTAGGCAAAGACATCCCCTGAACATTCAACGGCTTTCCTCGCAGTGGGAAAAGGCCATGTAACTTGGGTGTCCGCACAGGTCTTAACCCCGCAATAGCGGAATCACCTTCTGCTAAAAACAGAACCCTGCCTGGGTCTTTCTCGCTTCCTGTCGGAGGTATCAGCTTGGGAATTGTCACACGCGAGGCTTTTCTCAATCCTTTGGCAGCATCTTCCAAAGCTTTCAAATGTGTCCGTCTCTCCATCTGTGTCTTGATATCATCAATAAGCGTTGTTTTCCGTAATAGTTTTTCAAGGTTCTTGTCAACAGCCTCCCTGATTTCAGCGTTGAGATCATTGATGAGATAAGACTTGTCCTGGGACTTGAAACGGGGGTTAAGGATCTTGAGATTCACGAGCATGTGAAAGCAGTTACGCACATCATTACGTGTAGACTGTGTCTTCAGCTTCTTTTCCAATGCTGTGATGGCGCTCTTCTGCCGCACTTCATCACAGATCCTGTTTTCCAGATATTCTATTGCAGAACCACCGAGTGAGGCAAAATTAGAATTGACCCACGTGAGATGTTTACCCTCACCCATTATGACATAGGCACTCAAATCGATTTTGGAAGGGGAAGCTGGATTTAGATAAGCCAGCTTATAGAATGAAGTCTCTGTATTGTCAAAAAGTTCATCCATACCTTTCCTGAACTTAAAAGGTTTCTGCTTCCCCTTATGTGTGAAAGAAACTTCCAGTCCAGGATTTGTGAGAGCGATATCGAGAAGGTACTGTTCCACTAAACCGATATCGAACCGCGTATCCAGATCATTGAAATACCGCTTTTCCAATTCAAACTCAACGGTTGTCCCATGATTTTTTGCTGCTGTTGATTTGACCAACGGAATCAAGTAATACTTCTTAAGGATCGGATCTATCTTCTTTTTCTGTTTCTGATTTAAAAGATCAAACTTATCAAAGTTGGAATGTTCATCAAAGTGTTTCACAGCAAGATCAAGATCTGTCTTTGACAATCCTGCAGATTTGAGAGCATCCAGGGCGGTCTGATTGAGAGTGAAGAGTTTTGAATAACTCTTGCCCTGACAATTCGTATTGACACGGAAAAAGCTGGAAACAATACGCACCAGAGAGATTCCGACGCCGTTCTGGCCTGCCACATGGTCTTCACGGACCTTATCATCAAAATTCTCACCATACATGAGATGGAGAAAAACGCCTTCAGCATTATCAATGGGGATTCCGCGTCCATTATCAGATATGGTTATCCGTTTCCTATCATCAGAGAGAGTGACATGGATCCTGTTCATCTTCTCTGAAGGTTTGAGACTCTTATCAATGAGGTTTCTGCGGTACTCATCCACGCTATTCATGCAGGCTTCGTCGAGGCATTTCATCTTGGCAGGGATCTCTTCTATCTCCCTATGTTCAATCTCGAATTTCTTCGACCTGTTATCAAACTTGAAGAAATGCTGTTCATAGGTTGACATCGAATTCTGACCAAGCCACATTCCCGTGCGCAAGCGGACATGTTCAACATTGGAAAGTTTCTGAAATACGCGTTTTTTCTGTTCTGCCATAATATCAAAACTCCTGTGATGTCATAACTATTCTTCGTCATCCTTGGCATTTTCAACCTGCCGTGTCAGCAGGTCAACCCGATTCACACGACGTGGATATTTTCTTATGATTTCCTTCTGAGAATCAGTCAACTGAAAAAAATCTTCAGCATTCTTGTCAAGATCATTCCATAACGAATCCAGACTTGACTTATATGCCTGTTTTTCTCCCTCGTTCTCAGCCATGATTGACTGTTCCTGCAACTTCATTATTTTACTGGCAATACTCGATAATGTATCAACTGTTTTCTTGTCATTTAACGAATGGACAGGAAACGGCATGGGGTCAAGGAACTGCTTATTAAGCTGTCTCCACCCAGAATCACTCATACCTGCCTTGACTTTTGCAAGAGCATTGAAAACAGAAGAGTTAAGAACAGCAGCTAAACATACCAGTTGGGATTGATTAAAATACTGGGAGGATATAGAATTTACCCTTACATTATCCTGATAGACATCGCCTTCTAAATCTACTGTTGCCATAGTGTCTTCGATTGTCATGGGAAACAACACTTTTGGAACAGCTTGTGATACAATATTCTTAGGATAAGTATATAAATGCCACCTGTTTGGGCCTTTTTCTGTCTCTACATCCTTCAAAATCACTTTCTTTTTCTCTTCCAGATAATCCGCTGTTTTAGGAAAACGCTCCTTGAACTCTTTCCATTCTATCTCTTTGGCCTTTCCATCCTCCACATCATAGGGGAATATGACCCAGGCGTCTGCGTTATTCTGCCTGAAAGGATAGAAACCTCGGTTCCTGCAAAGTGGTCTTGTGGCTGCACGTTCAACTGTAACTTGATCGCCGAACCCATTCAATCCGATTATGGTCCGTGGCTTGACTTCAATTGGTTCCAACTGGTAAACTTTTCCATACAATGTCTGCAATCCAACAGAAATCTGAAGTTCTGGATGACTTCCTATTGTCCCATGACGTTTCACAAGATCTTCATAGACTTCCAAAAGGTCTGGCTGGTCAAACGCCCAGATTCCAGAATCCATGTTCTTCCAATCCAACTTGCTCTCAACACTTGGTTTCCATTCAAAAGCTGACTCATAATCCAAATAGGTCCTATACTTGATGTCTGGACAGTTTTTCTGCAAAATCATAATTGCTGTATAGGTGGTTCTTTTCGGAAAAATCTGGATATCTCGAAAATCATGGATTTCAGCAATACCTTTATGCTTGATCAACCATGACCGGACAGATTCCCCATACTCAGTCTTGAAAAAACGGTTTTGGATGATGTATCCAAGTCTACCTGAAGGCTTTAACAATGTCAATCCACGTTCCATGAAGGGCATGGCAATATCGGTTTTCCCTTGCAAGGTAGTCTCATAATTTCCACTTTCCTTCAAATATTCATATTGGGAGGGCATCCAATCCTTGTAACGTTTCACTTCAATATAAGGAGGATTTCCAACAATTGCATCAAACCCACCGGTTTGCATAACTGCGCCGAAGCCTGTCTTCGGATTATACCAATCAAAAGGCATACATTCTTTGACAACCTTGTCTGAATGATCCAGAAGCCCAACCACATCAGGACCTACAAGAGAATTTCCTTGCCTGATATTAAGCCCAATCCCATTTAAAAGCAGATTGGGTTCCCCGGTCAGGACAGATGTCTTCTCGAGATAACGTAACGCCAAAGACATGCGGGCAACTTCGACAGCTTCCGGATCAATATCCACACCATATATACATTCATTGATAATCTTGTAAGCTATCTCAGGTCTGATATTCCATTCCTCATCCATTTTAACAAGAAAGCTTCCCTTATCTATTGAATTTGGATTGGCTTCAAAATATTGTTCAATTTTTCCCACCAGGTACTCGAAAACTCCCAGAAGAAAACTGGCACTACCGCAGGATGGATCCAAAATCTTTAGCTGCAGCAATTGTCCAGGAGTCAACCCTTCAGTAAGAGGATCCAAAGTCCTTTCCAAAATTTTGCGAACGACCCATCGTGGCGTATAAACAGCACCTTTCGTCCTCTGATATTCGAACTTGAACTCATCAGTGACATCATTTCCAACGACACGAAGTTTTTTTCCAAGATACCTCTCATAGATGCCACCGAGCAGCTCAATCGGGACTACATCGAATCTATAAGGATTTGGATAGTAAAGGGAATCGACAATTTCCCGGAATATTTTTCCACGTAACCACCATGTCCTAAGATGCGATTCCACTCCAGTCGGATCATCCTCTCCACTAGCAGGGAAAAGGATCCCATCATAAACCTTACAATAACGGTTTTCCATTCCCTCAAGAAAAAGCGGCCAAAAGCCATCTTCATTTCTCCCCATCTCCATCAGAGTCCCAAGTTCCTCAAAACCGATTTCCTCACAGATCCTTAAAAAAATGATCCGATCCAATATCCTTTGGGCAGCCGCAGAAATCAAGGAAGAGTCCCGGATTTTCCCATATCTGAGAATGGTCTTAGCCAGCCCTTTCCGCCATTCAGAAAGCTTTTCTTCAAAATCCTCATCCAAAGGACGGCTACCTTCGGGTTTTTCATCATCAGGATGACGACGATTGATGGATCCCGAATCTATGGCCTCTTTGGCGAAGTAATCCCAAAGCAAATCGAACTGCGAAAGATATTCCGTATATTGCAAATAAGTCACCCGTGCAATATCTCCATCATCCGAATCTTTGGGTTTGATCCGACAATCATAAATGGCAAGTTCACTGAAATCGAAAGCATAACTGACCTTAAACCCTTCAGACCATCCATAACATCTCACTTGGAAAGAAACGCCAGAATCCTCTTTGATATCCGCATCGAACCTTTTTGCATCAAGATAAAGCAAGCGCTGACCATGAGATAAAAGACAGTAATCCGGACGATTATGCTGAATTTTCTCAGCTTTCAATTTTCTGGCAGCACGACCTAAAATCTTATGTTCTTGCCTAACTTGGCCAGGGTCAGCAGGATTCCATCCAAAAACAACTAGGAACCGTTCAATCCAAGTTCGAGCCGTTGCTTCAGATTTTCCTGAAAACATCCCTTGTTTGTACATCCCGTCAAATTCATCCAGAAGGAGGGATAACTCACTCTTACATTTTTCTTTTTTTCCAGACAAACTCCCCATTTCACACATCCCATTTCTTTTTAAGTTCTTCCAGCTCTTCTGCCATGAAGTCAGTCAGTTTTGTATCAGACTTGACAAGCATATTATAGATGGCCATCTGTTTTTTGGATTGTTCTATCAGATCCTTGCATTTCTTGACTTCTTCCAAAGTCAACCTATAAATGGGCATGGCAGCAAGCCACTCGTAATACTTGAAATCCGATTTCTTGAGCTTTCCTTCCAAATCAGCCTTGCTCTTAATGTCTATGACTTTCTTGTTCCACCCCTCTTTGATAAAACGGATCAGTTCCGTGTTCTTATCTATCTTATCCTTCTCAATGAGGGAGAGCCTCTTGAATCTCCTTATGAGATGCTTCTTCCTGAAAACGACAAAACGCCTTATCACATCCTCTGGGAATATCTCTTCCAACTTTCCTTCCGATGTTATCATGTTATAAGCGCAGGTTTCGTTCGTGACAACATCCATAAGGCCTTTCATGTTCTCTGGGACAGGTTTCACGCCCCTCTTGAGGTGCAATTCTATCTTGAAAGTCTGGCTTGAATGGTCTGTATATCCGTTCAACCACTCACATTTGTTTTCAAGCAACCTGTCAAGAAGAAGAATGACACGTTCACGATTCCATCCCTGGGGTGCAGCTGTAAGAAAAACAGTTCCTTTGTCAACCGTAATAGCGAAGGAGGTTGTCACAATCAAAGCCCCTGCTTCATTCTTACCATACGAAACATTTCCAGTATATCCCCTGATCCAAGGGACAAGTTTGGGAACTTTCCTTTTTTTCATGAAAGTGATCATGGCATCAGTGATGTGCCCTAATCTGAAAGAAGGAATAAGGCAGCGGAACCCTGTTGCAATACCTTGCGTAGGATTGACAAGAACAAGAGGAACTTTTGCAACAAAAAAAACAGGTTCCTTATCCGTATCATCATAGTTGGGAATATAATCTATGTCGTCAAGACCTTCAAAAAGGCCAACATCTTTAGCAAATTCGGAGAGGCGCACTTCAGTATATCGGGGAGAAGCGATGGCACTGGGATCAAGCACATCACCAAAAGTCCCCTCACCTGAAATCAAAACATGATTATTGGCAAAGGGAAATTCCTGGGCCATGGCAGAGATGGCATCCTGTATTGACTTATCTCCATGCGGATGATATCCCATAACAAGACCAGCTACCTTGACTGTTTTGGTGTAGAGATTTCGCGCACTGGAATTCCACATAGTCCAAAGAATTCTTCGCTGTACTGGTTTGAGTCCGTCTATCTCATTCGGGATGGCACGTGAATCGCAGACATAGCGGGAATACTTGCACTGGTCATCGTTGACCTGGAATTCAAAAAAAAGCTTGGTTGACGCTGCTTCAGGCATAATTCCTCGATGTTCATTTGAGTTTATCAGACGAAAGAATATAGCAGACAAAGAATAAAAAGTCAAGTTTGATAGTGAATAAATATACAGTAATGCTAAAAGGGAAAGCTTATAGAAAATTTTTCCATCAAAATCTTCTATAAAAATGTAAATATCTGCCCCCTATTAGAATACAATCACTTCGTTTTTGACATTCCCCCTGTTTTTCATTACATTCCTCACTCAACACGATACACCAAGAAAATTCCAATGGAAATCAAAAATGAAAAAAGAAAAAGCCTTCTGGGGCTACATTGAGGGATGGCTCTCCATCATTATCAATACCCTCCTCTTTATACTGAAATACTGGGCTGGGATAGTCACTGGATCAGTGGCAATCATAGCTGATGCCTGGCATACGCTCTCAGATTCCCTCACGTCCATAGTAGTCATCATCGGCTTCAAAATGTCTGAAAAACCTGCTGATAAGGAACACCCTTTTGGACATGGCAGGGCAGAACTCATCTCTGCTTTGATCATTGGCGTTCTTCTTGCAATAGTAGGTTTTAACTTCATTGTGGAGTCCATTGATAAACTGAAACACCATGAATCTTCCTTTTTCAAACTATTTGCAGTAATTATTTTTTTAGTCTCTGTCCTTTTTAAAGAAGGCCTTGCCCAGTTCTCATTCTGGGCTGGAAAAAAAACAAATTCCATGGCATTGAAAGCAGATGGCTGGCATCACAGAAGTGACGCCCTCGCCTCTGCGCTCATCCTTGCGGGTCTGTTTCTAGGCAAATTTTTCTGGTGGATTGATGGAGTATTAGGAATCATAGTGGCCTTGTTGATCATCCACTCAAGCTGGAGTATTTTAATGAGTGCAATCAACCCATTAATGGGAGAAACGCCAGACAAAGAAACACTTGAGAAAGTAAGGAAAATTGCTTGTACTGAAGCGAATCTTGATATCAACCTGCACCATATACACATGCACAGGTATGGAGACCATTTTGAACTCACTTTTCATATCAAGATGAAAGGGGACACAAAATTGCATGATGCCCACAAGGTAGCCACACATATTGAAAAAGCCATACGCAAAAAACTCAGGATGGAAACCACCATACATGTAGAACCATCCAATTAACTCGCTACCTAGAAAACCTTTTCGACAACTCGTGGAATCTCAAATATGTCATCCAACGGCTTGGACAAAACACTGGCAACCCTGTAATCTTTCATGAACCCATCAGGGATATCATTTAGATAACCACTTAACACTATGATTTCAGGTCCATAAATGTCATATTTCTCGCGGACATGCC
>DYKD01000010.1:48237-62873 GCA_020722765.1 Brevinema andersonii
GACATGCCCGAACCTGCAGAGAACATTCTTTATCAGAGCCCCAATAGCGATCTCATCATCAGCAATGACTATGTTAAATTTCCTGGATTTGCTTGAGGAAAGCGTCTCCTCAATTTTCACTATAATCTGTGTAAAATACAACGAGATCTCTTCCAATCGTTTTATGTGTTCTTCTTTGAACTTTCCCGAATGGCTGTCTGACACATGGAAAACACCTTCCATGAAATCCTTGTTTTTCAATGGGACAACAACTAGGCTTTTTGTACCATCTGTCAGGCAGGATTTACCGACCAGAAGGGTACTGTCCAGCCGTCTTAAAAAATCAGCTCCCATGTCACTATTCCAAAAAGAGCCATATTTTGTAAAAAACTCTTCGATAGGTTCATGCTTGTTCCTGATGACCATGCCACAGATACATTTCCTATAATCAAAATCCATTTCCTCAAAGTGTTTTAAGCATGTTTTGTTCTGAACATTATAATCAAACCCCTGCCCGCTATGAAAAGGGAATTCTCCATTACGACTGCGCAATCTAACAGCAACACATTCTGAATCCGTGATTGTGGTTACAAGCTTGTAGACAAGTTCCACAAGATTATCAATGATATTGGGAACCATCATCCCATCCCTCCTTTTCCAAGATTAACCTTTGCTTCCCCCCCTCTTTACCTTGAATTGAACTTGAGCCATACTGTTCCTCATATATTTATTTATATCTATGTTTATCTATGTTTGATTTATATATTTTAACATATAATGTCAAGTAAAAAAAATAGAAAAAACATGGATTCTTATAAAAAACAGACTGGACTATTGACATGAATCATGTAAATTGTCAATAATCTTTGATTTTGAAAATGATATTTTTTTTGTTAGTTTTATCTGATTTGATTGAATATATCCGTTTTTTTAAGAAAGTCCATACTCGTAGGAATCACTGATGCCTGGTAGAATGAAAAAAAAGCATGTCACTCCACAACAAGGGTATGACTTATATGCTCCTTATTATAAGAAAGACCATGATTATCTGGATTCTTTTGACTGGGGACCAACGAAAAAAATACTAGATACTATCTTGACTCCAGAAAGCCACATACTGGACATAGGTGCCGGGGATGGACGTATCGGATTGAGACTGCTAAAAACACACCCTTCCTTGGTAGCCTGTGACATTTCAAGAAACATGCTTGACCTTTTCGCTGCCCGGTCTGGAAGAAAGGACAACCTCGTCCAATGTGATGCCATGAGACTTCCTTTCAAGGAAAAATCCTTTGACATCGCCTGTTGCTTTTTCCTGATTGTCCATATTGACCAATTGGATCTCTTTTTTACAGAAGTACACAAGATCCTAAAACCCGGAGGACACCTCATTCTCAATAATATACCACAGCACAATCCTCCCATCCTTGAAGCTGGTGAAGAAAAAATAGTCATAGACTCATCCTATCATTCTGACAAGGAAGTGATTACCATCGCTTCGGATTCAGGTTTTTTCCTTGTTTCCAGCCATGAGGACATCCAAAAAGAGAACAAGGTTTCAACAGTCATGCTTTTCAACAAATAAAAGAGGAGAGGTCATCTATGCATTTATGGAACTCATATTTAAGGTTGACAAAGGAAGGAGAATCACACCATGCCACATATTGTCGTCAAAATGTACGCAGGTCGCCCCACAGAAAAAAAAGAAGCCTTGGCAAAAGCGCTCTCAAAAGCTGTCATTGAATCCCTTGGTGTTGGACAAGAGACAATCTCACTGGAAATCATGGAATTTCAGAAAGAAGAATGGCCAAAAAAAGTCTATAAACCTGAAATCCTTGACAGATTAGACAAACTTGCAATCAAACCTGGTTATAGACCATCAGATGCAGAACTTGCCTGATCACATCCCTATAGAAACCTTGTTGCGTCCAGCTCTTTTAGAAAGATAAAGAGCCTTATCAGCTTTTACAATCAAATCCCTGCCATTCAGCATCGCCTTATCCCATCCTGCGACACCTATGCTCAAAGTCACATGTATCACTATATCCTTATAATGAAACTTGGTCCTTTCCACAATATCCCGCAGCCTTTCTCCTAACTGACGACCTCCCTCCACATCACTGATAGGCGCAATCAAACCAAACTCATCCCCCCCATATCTTCCTACAATATTCACCTTCCTGGTATTCCGGCGTATGAGAGTGGCAACCTTCTGAAGAACAAGGTCTCCTGCATCATGACCATTCTGGTCATTGATTTTTTTGAAAAAATCCACATCCACCATAAGAAGTGTCAGGACACCGCCATAACGTTTGACACGCTCCATCTGATTATCCAGTGCTATCTTGAAATATTGCTGGTTGAAAAGTCCTGTAAGACCATCCTTGACAGCTTCTTTCTTCAGTTGCTGTGCCTTGACATTGACTTCTGCCAGTTCCTTCTGGATTTCACGCATGACATCACCATAAGTGAGAATGCCGACCAAACTCTTCTTCTCACAGATTGGCAGACGCCTGATGCGCTTGTCAATCATCACCTGCAACGCTTCCTTGAGATCCTGTTTTGGATTCATCGTGATCAGATGTCCTTTCATGATTTGCTGTGCAGAGTTTTGCAGCACTGCCCCACCCTGTAGAGCCACTACATTAACAACATCCCTTTCAGTGACAATTCCTATAGGATATCGATCCTTGATGATCACTACAGAACCGATACTGTTCTTTTCCATAATCTGGCATATTTTCTGAAGTTTCGCATCAGGAGAAACTGAAAAGACAGTCCGGCTCATGACATCCCTTATAAACATGACAAGCTCCTCTTCTCTCGTTCAAACATATTCCAACTCATCCTCTGATAATTTCCGAATGCTACCTTCGGATAGTTCACCCAAAACAATTTTCCCAATAGAAACCCGTACTAGATCCTTGACTGTACAACCAGTCATACCAAACATCCTACGAACCTGCCTGTTCCGGCCTTCCTTGATTCGTATCTCAAATTTCCTGTTGCCTATCCTGGAAAGTGAAGCAGGGAGAGTCTTTCTTCCATCCATAAGAAGCCCCTTCTGTATCTCTTGCAAACTTTCGTCTGTAGGTTCAACATCAGTTTCAACAACATAAGTCTTTTCACATTCTGAAGAGGGGGATGTCATCCTATCAGCCCAAGGACCGTCATTCGTAAAAAGAAGAAGCCCCCTGCTCTCCTTATCAAGTCTGCCAACCGGGAAAAGCCAGCATTTCCTGTATTCCTCTGGAAGCAAATCATAAACTGTCTTTCGTCCCATTTCATCAGATGCTGTTGTAACATATCCTGTTGGTTTGTTCATGGCCAGATAGATTTTTTCTGCATGCCCGTCAGTCTTCTGATCCTTAACAGCCACATCAATCCTGTCATTCTCAACATTGACCCATGCAAGCGGATCAGAAATGACACGTCCATTCACAGAAACAGAACCTTTCCGGATCAATGGCATAGCCTGAGAACGGGAGCAAATGCCCTTTTTTGAAAGAGCCCTATGAAGTTGGACACGCTGACCTTTCATGATATGAAGGTAATATCAAAAAGATGATTGGTCTACATATTAAAATAAGCACAAGACAATTCGAACTAAGTGTTATATTTATTTCAACCCAAAGTCCCTGTTTTTTGCAACCATGTTTTAAAGGACAAACCGATAAAACGTCTTTCCAGCCGCATGCAAGCGCTTATTTCCTTAAAAAAAACATAGTTCCCTCTTTTTTCACTTGTTAAACTACCATTCAATAAAAAAACAGTTCTATTTTGTGATGTTTGTTATCCCTTATAATAGGAATTTTTGTATCTCCATATTGGGAATCGTCAAATACTACTTTATAAGTATGATCTAATATCCTTTTAAATCCTGTATTTTTTTTAACTGTAAATGTATATAGGACTTCAGGCATTCTGATCGTTATTTCCAAATTCTGCTGTTCTGGTCTAAGAAGAGGATTAAAAAATATGGCATCTTTAGTGAAATGAAGCCCAAAAACAGACATCAGAACAAGAGTGAGCCAGGTGGAAGTCCCGCTCAGCATGGGGCCGATATTCTCTCCTGTTTCGCTGTTTATATATTGAGTGCAGAAACGAGGATTGCCACAAAGCTCATAAGGATTTTCCATTGTCTTATAAGGAAGTACAAGATCAATCATCCAATAAGCAAGTTGCGTGGCGCGTTCGGCAACCTGCTGAATTGGATATTCCTTCGCAATTTGAAGCAGAGCAGATACGGCCATCATGCTTGCATGTTTGAAAACCCCACCATTCTCCCTATCGCCAGGAAAATATTCATCAGTCGCTGCGTTCGCAACAGCGCGGGTGAGATCCATGGGAGTGACCAGCCTGAGTCCGAATGGAGTCTTAAGATATTTTTCAACAATATCCATCATCTTAACGATCTGGTCATCTGTTGCAACACGTGAGAGGACAGCCCAGCTGAAACTATTAAGAAAAAACGTACCGTCAATATCAGAATCTGTGGAAAAACCATCTCCCCGAGCGCCAAGATACGCCAACCCTGGCTTCCCGTTGTTGAAAAGGATACGTGCGAAAAAATCTTTTTTCCAGGCATGTTTCTGTATAAGAGCGGAGATACTGGCGGCTTTTTCCCCAAGATAAACCGCATATTCATGGTCTCCCAAAGAGATGGAAAAACCTTTCATGATATTAATGCTGATCATCAACAGGAATGCATTCATCACGCTTTCAGAAAAATCGTTCTTCAAGGGCTTATCTGCTTTTTTTGTTTCTACGACCTGTTTCCAGTAGGACTTTTCTTTTTCAATTCCATCGAGGTGATCAGGATCAAGCTTGAGGCAGTCGTTCCAGTCAGCATTGTCCAAAAGCGGAAGACCGTGTTTGCCAACAGAAATCTCAGACGAATACCTGATGATTGCTTTCAACGTGGCGATGATAGGCCTTTTTTTAGGAGGACTCGAACCTGCGATTACACATTCCTCTTTCAAGAAATCGATATCTCCTGTCATTTGGACATAGCGGTCGAACGCCTGGAACAGCCAAAGCGCATCATCAGACCATTTTCCAGGTTCCTTGCCTTTCCAGAAAAAATTATGATAGGCATATCCGAATTCAAAAACCATGCTCGTCCATTCTCGTAAGAGATCCTTGACAAGTGACTGCTGCCCCATGCCAATGAAATAATACATGGATGCAAAAAGGTCCTGTATCTCCCTGAAACCTATTTCACGATAGCCTTTCTGTGTCTGACAAAAGGAGCGTGAGACAAAAGTCTGATAAAGGACCTGGAAAGGAAGGTTCCGATTCACATAGGAGTCCATCAACGCATCACCTGAGTTAATGTTGACAAAAGAGGAATAATTTGAAAGGAAAGATCTCGCCTTCTCTTTTGTTTCCTGCAACTTGCCAGGAACAGAGTAAAGCCTAATCAGATTAGATACCTGTTCACTGAAAGTATCAAATGAAAAAAGCGAGGTTTCTTTGGAAGAGGAAAGACCTGTAAAATTATTAATAGCAACTTCCTCGTCTGGTTTAAGTTTGAGCTGAAGGGAGAGTGCGAAAAAGCCTGGTCCTTTCCTACCAATCCTGTTCGACAAATGATGGATGCCTGAAGGCCGTTCCAAAGTTCCTGTTCCAACAAACTCCGTATAATCCATTGTGAAAGCATCCGGAAAAACAAGAGAGCCAGCCTGATGCATGAACATGGAGTGGAATCGGAAATCCTGACGCGCGGACTCTGGACAGTAGTCCGGGAAAAGGAAAGCGACACTCCCGTCCTGATTGCGAGAAACACCTTGCTGCATTATGATATTACTATATAGAACATCTTCGCGCAAAGCCATAGGACGTTGAGAACCGAACATTCCAGTACAGACAATCCTAAGATTGCGTTTCCTTGTGGAAATATTTTTTATGGTAATAACCTGTGACTCGACAGCCAAGGGAAGCCCTTTTTCCTGTGGCAGGAGGGTTATGTCACGGATTATCTGCAATCCGCATTTCAGCTTGTACACAATCTGGGTTGCATTCTGCATGTGTGTGCAAAAAGCTTCAAGAATATCCGGGGAATCCGTTTCTGCTGAATAAAATATCTGCCTGCCATCCTCAATGACATAGAATTGCCTGTTTGCAGGATGACCATTCTCTTCCTGGCGCATGTCCCAACGTGTGGCTAAAACCTGCGTGTCTGCATGGGCCCTGAAACTTCCTTGACCTAGGGGACCGACAACACTTTTGGGTGTTGTCTGCAACGGATGAGGGAAGCCAATCCTGTTTCCCATGAGGAGATTGGCAAAGAAATGTGGGCTTGGCGAAGGAGTGCGGACATCGAAATGGTGCTCGCCAAACTCGTTGAGAGAACCGGCCATATTGGAAAAAAAATGGAAAGCATTTTTTATATCATCAGCACAAAGAGCAGGCAAGGGACTGAACGTCAGGCTCTCATCTGATCTAAGCATAGTAATATCCCATTTGGATTTCTTATGTATAGCCTTAAAAATAAGGGATACGTCAGATGGAGTCGAATTAACATATTTTGAGAAACGCGGTTTATCAGAGAGATATCTAAAAAGCGGGATGGTGTTAGTATTACCAATAAAGGCTATAACAGATCTGAAGGTACTGTTTCTGAAGGAACCGTCTAAAAATCGGTTTGTGTCAAGAAGTGAGGGAAAGGCATCATTGATGAACCGAACAGGAGTAAAAGGGGAAGCCCTGGCAACAAGAATTTCAGAAGCATCATCAGTAAACGCCTGATTCAATGGAGGACCAGAGGCTGAAGAGACGTCTGAAAAACTGTCATACAGATCATGATTCAACATGGCGAGAAAGCTCCTTATCTTATAATTACTCAGAAAAACTCATAGGAAACAAATGTAAAAAACTAAAAGCAGTCAAAAATCATTGAGACAAGATAGAAATGTTATCAATATAAAGACTATTTGTCTGCCTTTGACGTGAAGTCGGAATGGGGGAATCCACTGAAATCTGTATTTCTAAGACATTTGAAAGAACAGACATAAGTGGAACTACTGTGCCCCAACCACCTTGGGCAAAAGATGTAAAAGGAATAGTTTCATACGTACGCCAACCAGAAAGAGAAATTGCATACCTGTAATGATCATAACCTCCGGCCGAATCTGTTTTTAGGGATTTGAATTTTATATATATAGCAGTTGTATCATTAAGAAAATAATCCAACATGATGTGAGTGTATTTTCTTAAATCCCGTTTGCCAGGAGGCAAAGAAAGAATGGCAGTACAGGCCGGATAAAAAGAAGGGTTAGTGTTCGTTGTGATAAACCCATAACGCATCTTCAATGTGTGATTTGCAAATCCATTTGTAGCATTTCCAGCCTGATCATCATTCGTCAACATCAGAGATGAGATACAACCATTCGCAGCCCAAGAAGACCAAGTTCCCCCACTGCTTGACAAAAACGAACCATTTTCAAAATCATCATTAAAAAGAGGATTTTCGAGAGGTATTGGGACATAGGTATAAGAAGGAGCCAACTCATACGGCGCCACGGGATGTGAAAGATTGCAGGATATCAGCACCATCGAGATGAATCCTGCCATCAACAACAAGAATATATTTTTTTTCATCATTAAGACCTCCGTGATCGGATTAACGTTTCTGAACGACAGTAACAAAGCGGACATCATCTAGATCATACCATCCGCTTTCACCTGTTGTCATGGAAGCAGCCTTAAACTGTATTCTGTCAAAATTGGAAAGTATATCTGCCAATTGAAAATCAGCACCCCACCCTTCTTGCTGTAATGCTGTAAATGGAATGACAAATGTCGTCCATTCACCAGGTGTGGTTGAGATAGTATATCCATAATCATCATAACTATTGGGGCTAGTGGCATTTTCATTTTGAAAACCATCAGCTCTTAAAATGACACGCAAGGCATTTCCACTTCCTCTAACTTTAAACTGCAAAGCGTTATAAGGTGAAAGATTTTTTGACGCAATGAGAGCAAAAAAAACAAACCGATTCACATAGTTTGCACCAAGAGTGTACTCAACATGTTTGTAAATATCTCCGGTATTGGTCTGATAAGATACAGCAATTGTTGAATTTCCAAAGTTAGGGGCGGGTGTGTCATCTGCAACAACTTCAGAACCCAGTTTTACAAGATCAAAATCATGAAAGGCGAAATCTGAAACATAGACAAAATCAGAAATAGCACTAGATAAGGAGCTCAATGATGGACCTGTTGGGGTCGTAAGTCGTTCACATGACCAAACCACAAACATCAACATGCCGAACAGGAGAAAAAACGTTTTTTTCATGGTTTCCTCCTAGAAATTCACGACATAATTGAAATTAACGAGATTAAAATGATAATCTTTTCCGGATATCTTCTTATCCATAAAATCTACAGATGTAAAATCAAACCTAAGTCCGGTTGATTTACTCAATTCATAAAAAACACCTGTACTCCATACGGTCGTGTTGAAGTCAACCTCATAAGGGACATAAGTGGTAACCAGCAAAGGAGTATTATTTACATTGTTTGCATCAAAAAAACATTTTCCTTTCTGGGAAATCAATGATAAGGCACCAAGAACCCTCAGTTTCTTGATTGGCGTGAATTCAATACCTGCAGTAATAATCCTGCTAGTAATATCCTCCATTTCATTTGTCACACTCGATGGATCATCTGTACGAGTCTGAGTCTCCTGCTTGTAACTTCCAGTTACGACAGGCATAAACCAGGACTTGAGAAGCTTGTTAAACGAAAGGCGGCCACCTGCTGTCATCACATCGAACTTCCTAAGGTTCGCCTGGCCAATAGGACGGATCTCCTCAAAACTTCCCATGCTTCCAGAAACATCAATGAACTTCAGTTCCTTGATTGTAACGCCGTATTCCATGCCTTTCCTGTTTGGAGTTGCCACACCCATGGTCTGACTCAAGTCAAAAGGTCTGTCCCATCTGCGAATGATCTGAAGCGTGTCATTGTAACTCCTAAAAAAGGAATTGTCAGATAGACCTTGCGCTGTCAGATAATTCCACCCGTCCTGGTTATAAGTCCAGGACTGCGCTGCAGGAGAAAGGAATTCATTGCCAACATCAATCATGTTAAAAAATATTTTCGAACCTGAGAAAATGATGTCAGCACCATAAACAAGTGCGTAATCATCAATACGTTTGGCATCAAGTTCGTTAGTCATTGTGGAAGACTGCGCAAATTCACCACGTGCAAGCAGTCCTTTGTTGATTCCTTTCGAACCCAAGATACCCTTGACAAGGTCAAGACTTCCTTCAACGGAATAAGTCAGGTTGTCAAAAAGATTCTGGATTGAACCAGCAAATCGGGTGGCTTTGATATCAGCAATGGCGTTCGCATTGGCAGACAACGAAACAATATCTCCACCTGAGAGGACCGCGTTCCCGCCAAACATATACCTGTCATAAGCCATGCTTGCTTCTGCAGTATCAATCCGTGTGATATATGATTTCATCTTGAAGTCATCGGGAATAAATCCTATAAACCGTCCGGAAAGACCACTTGAAAAACCAAGACCAAAATCCATGGCGAGCCCCTTCAAAAACCATTCCTCAGCATCGCTGAGGGAGGCATCATACAAGGCTTCCTCACGCTGTTTGATAAAAAGGGTTGCATCATATCTGTTCTTATCAGATGGCGCAATCATTGTCAAGGGAGAGAGAGCCATTGAAAAATCGCCCATTCTCAAACGTATAAATCTAAACATGACAGTTTCAAGATAGATTTCCCGCGCTTCAAAGACATCACCAACACCATAGAAACCTTCCAGATTGTTCTTCACCCTGATTCCAGCGCCTACTTTGAGGAAAGGATAGGGACGACCTTCGAAAGTGAGGTCAGCCTGGATATAAGGAGCATCACCAATATAAGGGGAATTTGTGTTAACAGCCATGCCAGAAGCTGTGGAAAAGCGGTAATCAAACATTCCCCGTCCGAACACATAAATGCCTTTGCGGGATTGCATAAGGTCAATTTTTTTAAGGATGAGCTCCTGCTTGGCTTCCACATCAGCGAGCTCAGCAGCGGAAAGGTTCCATGAGACAAGCACCATAAGGGCTATTACAGAAAAGACAAGGGATCTGAGTTTCATAACTCCTCCAAAGTTTTTATTCATATTCAATAAGACCTAAAACGCAGTCTTCAGTTCGATGTTAGCCCAATATCCTGAAAAATCATTGTTGTTGGACTCCACATAATCTAAATGTTCGAATCTTCTGACCTTCAGATAAAGGGCAGTCTGTGCATAGAGATCAATGTTAAGACCTGCTCCATAGCTGACATCCAGTTGATCAACAACGGGAAGGATGTTTTCGCTACTGAAATATTCCCGCGCATAGAAGCCTACGAGGAAAACGTTCCTCGTTATACCTTGGCTTAGGAAAACCTCATAATGGATATTCTTGAAAGTATCAGCAGAGACAAGATTGTACGAAAGGGATTTCCCAATGCCATTGAAACCACCTTTTGCAAAGACGGTTGTCAAACGCAAATATTTGGAAAGAGCCTGAAAGTTATACCTTACAGAGACTTCCAAAAGGTTGAAAAACTTGGTGGAAGGTGCTGCTGCATTTGTCCCAACAACCTCATAAGCGCCTTCATAATCAACAGCATGACCAATATTCAAGGAAGAGCCGTCATAACTGGCAGCTCTTTGGTCATAGATATAAAAATACTCGAAATGTATCAGATGATGAGGGAAGGATATTTTGTTTGAAGTATCTTCCAAAGTACGTGACATACCGATTGTAGCTTCAGCAAGAAAGTTATGAGCCAAATAACCTGCCGTAAGTTTACCACCAGTCCTATTACCGAATATACCGCCTTTCTCCTCGATATAATTCGGAAGGATTCCCCCATCCGTACTATATCGTGGTGAGACAGAAACAACAGCGCTATTCATACTTTTGAAATCAGAAGGGACAAAATAGGAATCTATCCTGAACGCATATTTATTCCTGAAAAGCCGGTTGACATTGAAATTGACTGCATACCCAAGCTGGTCAGTCCCATCTGATTTGATTTTCACAGATGAGAGCGCAGGTTCAATCATGAAGTTATATCCAGCCAAGGAAAAAGTTCCCATCGTGGAAACGACACTATTCAGTTCGTCCGCAGGTAAAAGCGCAGAATGATTAATCCAATGCACATCCCAGTTCAAGGACACTTTTGCAAACCCCAGGTTTTTCTTGATATTTCCAAAAGTAAGTTTTGACATCTTATTATAATATTGGTCATTGACACCAGCAAAAACAAGGAAATCCATCTGACCAGGGAGATTGAGTCCATCAAGCCTGAATCCTTTGAGACCTACAGAACCAGTACGTGATGCAGCTGCGTCCCCCATCCATTTGAACTGGAGGAATTCTGATGGATAGTAAGTGACAGAGGGAAAAACTTGGTCCCATGGCATACGTAAAAAAACAGGATTACGTCCTGCACCAATGCCAGAACCGAAGGTAAGAGGTGTATTGTTAAGAGTCCAGAAAGGTCCACCTGCAAAAAACTGGAATATTCCAATAGATGTATTGAAAAGCCCATGTGACATGAACTCGTTTCCTACAGAATATGCAATCGTGCCTGCACTGTCATACTTTGCAGAAAACCCGAGTTGCACGTTGAAATAGGAATTGTAGGAAGGTGTGGCGTGGACTTGAAGGACCAAATTAGGCTCACCGATTGAAGGATCTACCCCAATATTAAGAGGTCTGATGACATTGGTCATCTTTGATTTTTCCAGATAAATTCCACGGAACTCGATGCGGGAAAGTCCAGTCAGCTGAACTTTCTTGTTCTTGCTGTTCATGGATTTCCCTACAATGGATTCCGCACCAGGTAAAAGCTGCGATTCAACCTGCGATAGTTCTTCTGAAAGATCCTGAGGCTCGGAATTAAAGAGAGCCCACGACTGTACAGGATTCAAAAGAAAAACGCATGCAATGGCAACAAATGCCAAGAGACACTTTTTCATCTTCAGACCTCCTTATTTGACCAGTTTCATCTGACCCCAGACAGAGGGGTTTTTATAGAAGGAGTCATCACCAAACCAGATTGACTGGGCTTCCCTCTTCTTGTCATTATCACCATCATCTATAGCGAAATTAAACCCAAGCTTCATACCTTCTTTGGGTACGAAACCACCGAAAGCTTTCCAAGGAAGAGCGGCTTCAAGGATATATCCCTTTTCTGTCTTCTTAGAAAACACTTTCACACCTTCTGGAGATGAGTTAAGCTTCCACACCCAGACAGAAGCAGGAATATTCTTTTCCAAGTCACCAGGACTTACACCAATCTGATAATCACCTGCAGCATAAGTAGTGCGTGACAAGTCCACATTTGGATCTGTTGCAAAAGTAATTTCAACATTATCACCATTCCAGATATCCCCTCCCTTATTGGGATTAACCATAGGGACGTCATCAGTTATATCAGCTAAAAGATACAAATAGTCATTATCCCAGGCAAAGTAGAAATTCCCTTTTGAATCATCTGGTCCACCCCACACAGCACCTGTAGCAATGAATTCCGCAGACTTATCAAGTAAGACCGGTTTAATCAATTCCCATTCACTGAAGTCACCGGAAAGGGAGAATGGTTTCTGCACATACTTAAGTTCAGCCAAAGGTTTGACAAGATATTTCTGTTTTAAGGAATCAGCTTTCTGCTTATACTTGGCATAGTTTGCCTGGAAATTATCAGCCTGCTTGAGGAAATTCTGAGGTTCGCTCAAGAAATAAGGATTGCGGAAGACCTTGCGTGCAGCTTCGATTGTTTCTGGCTCGTCATCAAGTCTCCAATCAGTCTCCTTATTGATATTGAACCAACAGGCAGCCTTGATACCAGGATAATTATTCATTAATTCATCACCCATGTTCTCAATCCATTTTGATTTGATTCCACCCATGGGACCTGTTGCATATTCGCCTAACATAATTGGCTTCTTTATCTTATCGATTATACGCGCATAAGCAGCACCAAAAACATCATTGAAACTCTGCCACTTGCCAGAGCCCCCTGCAGTACCGAAATTATATCCATCAAGAGCAACCCAATCGACATACTCATCACCTGGATAGGCTTTCATAAAATCATTCCAATCTTCCTGAGGAAAAGCATTATTGTTCGGAGACCAGAGCCAGATAATATTATCAGCCCCCACTTTTTTAAAAATATCATGGATATGGCGATAGGCTTTGATATAGATAGCGGGATCTTTTCCGTTCTGAGCGAGGGACCAAGGATACCAATTCCCATTGAACTCATGTCCCCAACGGACCATGATCGGTTTCCCGAATGCTTTTGCATCAGAAGCCCATTGGGTTATGTAGCCGTCCCATTCTCCATCAATGATATTCTTGAGCTTGATCTTACTGGGGTCACCGAAAAACCAAGCTTCCCATATGACATGAGGTAGATAGCCCGCATCAGTCACTTTCCTGGCAGAATCGACCTGGAACGGAGTATTCCAGTCTGAATACCAAAAAATCTGGGAGAATTTCTTCCCAATCTTTGTCTCAAGGTCATGAAGCGCACTAGGATCATAATGGTACTCTTCTGCAAAAACACCAAGAGCACAACCATCATTCTGTGAATCCTTAGATATGAGTTCAACAGGAGGCAATTCTCTCCGCTTGAAAGGCGAATCCAGGTTGATGACCATATCATCAACAAAGACCTGGAAATCATTGCCCTGTGGGACAATGGAAAATCGGACTTCAGCCACATGCTTCCAATCAAACTTAGCGGTCTGTTCCTGCGTCCCATCCCAGTACTTGCCAATGTCAGGAAACTTGAAAAGAGGGATGACGAACTTTTGCCACTCTTTTGAGACCTTGCCAAAGGAACCGCTTCCTACAGAAATAGCCACTTTCTGACCAGATGCTGAAGCTTCTGAATTGATAAGCGAGATGATGAATGATTCTCCACCAGTCTTGCCTTTTATCCAGAATTCCAAAGATGCGCTGTTCTTGGAAGATGAGAGATCATAATCTCCAAAACCAATGGCAGCGCCAGAATAGTCCTTTTTGTTAAGTATGATATCCAAACCAGATTCACCAGTTTTGAAAACTTCATCTGATACAGCAATGCTACTACCTGAAGGATAAGAATATGTATAACCTCCAGATTCCAGACCATCTTCAAAAACAGGAATTACTTTGGAGGAAGAAGAACCTTGCATGGAAGAACCAGAATCCTCAATGACATACCGAGGAGTGACACAGGCAAAGAAGATTCCACTAACCAGCAACACAGTTATAAACAAGCGATTGTAATTCATCATCAAAGAACCCTCCACTAAACAAAACTTAGCTTAATTGTAATATAATAAATACAATCATAAATTTCAAGTAAATTTACTAAAAAAATTACATTTTTTACATTGTTTTTATTACTACAAGAAATAATATTCATTATAAAAAGTTAATTATAATTATGTTTTCTTTTAGAGATTCTATTTCACATAAGAAAATGTAAGAAAAGGAGAAAATGGGGACGGTTCTGTTTTCTGCAAAAAAATCCATCCAGTGAATTAACACGGATGGATTCAAAAATACTTTTTCAGGAATATCTAAAACAAATTTTCTTAAAACTTCACACTCACTGTCGTCTGCATCGACTGCCCCAAATCTCCCATGGGA